>NZ_JBSYOQ010000013.1:0-53152 GCF_058244645.1 Candidatus Thiodiazotropha sp. AKAK3 | reverse complement strand
GCCAGTACCAGATGTACCTGAGCTAACCATAGAAGCCGCACCCGGTGCAGCTGTCGATGCTAATGGCAACCCAATCCTCGACGAGAACGGTAATCCTTCCGATGCACTGGTGATCACTCGCACGGGTCCAACTGATCAGCCACTGGTTGTAACCCTGAGCAGCAATGACGAAGGTGAAGCCACCGTTCCTGCCACTGTAACCATCCCGGCAGGTGAGACCTCCGTAGTGGTTCCTGTCACTCCAGTTGATGATGACATTGTCGATGGAACGCAGTACCCAACCATCACCGCGACGGCACCGGGCTTTGATCCAGTTACCCAGGATGTTGCGGTCAATGATGATGATGAGCCAGATGTACCTGAGCTGACAATAGAAGCTGCACCCGGTGCAGCAGTTGATGCCAATGGCAACCCGATCGTTGATGAAAATGGTAATCCAGTTGATGCCCTAGTGATCACGCGTACTGGTCCAACTGATCAGCCACTGGTTGTAACCCTGAGCAGCGATGATGAAGGTGAAGCGTCAGTGCCTGCCACTGTAACCATCCCTGCAGGAGCGACTTCTGTGACGGTTCCGGTTACTCCGGTTGACGATGACATTGTCGATGGAACGCAGTACCCAACCATCACGGCGACGGCTCCAGGCTTTGATCCGGTTACCCAGGATGTTGCTGTTAATGACGATGATGTGCCAGTACCAGATGTACCTGAGTTGACCATCGCTCCGACTCCCTGCGTGAACGTCGACGCCAATGGTAACCCGATCCTTGACGAGAACGGTGATCCAGAGCAAGCATTGATGATCATCCGCACTGGTCCTACGGATCAGTCGCTGGTGGTAACCTTAAGCAGTAATGATGAAGGTGAAGCAACCGTTCCGGCCACTGTAACCATCCCAGCTGGCCAGAGCTACGTAATAGTTCCAGTCACTCCAGTTGACGATGACATTGTCGATGGTACTCAGTACCCGACCATCACCGCATCTGCGCCGGGCTTTGATCCGGTAACCCAAGATGTTGCTGTTAATGATGACGATGTACCTGAGCTGACCATCGCTCCGACTCCGTGCGTGAACGTCGACGCCAATGGTAACCCGATCTTTGACGAGAACGGTGATCCAGAGCAAGCATTGATGATCACCCGCACTGGCCCTACGGATCAGCCGTTAACCGTAACCCTGAGCAGCGATGACGAAAGTGAAGCCACCGTACCTGTCACTGTAACCATCCCGGTGGGTGAGACTTCTGTAACAGTTCCGGTCGCTCCGGTTGACGATGAGATTGTCGATGGTACTCAGTACCCGACCATCACCGCATCTGCACCGGGTTTTGATCCGGTTACCCAGGATGTTGCTGTCAATGATGATGATGCGGTAAATGAAGCTCCTCATTTCACGAATGTTGAGGATGGTGATAATTTTTATATACCGGAAAACACCACCTTTGTGATTGATGCTGATGCGTGTGATGCGGATGGCGATACACTGACTTTCTCGATCGCGGACGGTGAAGATGCTGACCGATTCACCATTAACCAGACAACGGGTGAGTTAAGCTTCGACGCACCGGACTATGAAGGTGAGACCTGTGTCGATGATGTCGTCACGCACCGGTGTGACGTGGATGGTCACAGTGATCACGATGACAGGCATAGCCACGATGACAGGCATAGCCACGATGACAGGCATAGCCACGATGATAGACATAGTCACGATGATAGACATAGTCACGATGACAGGCATAGCCACGATGATATCACCTGTGTCAGTGACGACGAGTATGAGGTGACAATTCGTGTTGAAGACGGAAATGGTGGTTCTGATGAGGTCGATCTTCTCTTTAATGTCACTGATGCGGATGAAGGTTCTGGCTGTCTTGTCAACGACACCGAGGGTAACGATGATGTGATGAGTCATGATTACACGGATAGGCATGGAGACCATGCCAATATCTGTAATGACACAGTGAACCGCACCGCGGGTAGTGATTTTATGGATGGTGACGACGGAACGGATACTTTCTTCCTCTCAGGTTCTGTATCGGATTACGATGTGGAACTCGATGACAATGGCGACTTAGTGATCTCCGACAGTGACGGTAATAGTTCAACCATTACCAACTTTGAATATGTTCAAAGTGATGACGGAGAAACTTACTCCATTGCCGATATCATCGCTTATGCAAGTAAACCTAATGACGATGATGACGATAACCATGAACTGCATGAAAGTTGTGGCACGTTTGATGGCTTGGACAGTAACGACATACTTCATCATGAAGGTTCGGAATCTGACTGCGATATCGCTTGCGACCAGGATGATAGTGTTGTAGTGCGTCATGATCACGGAAATCACACCACACACTTCAATATCGAGGAACATGATATGGGTTGCAGAACCCCCGATATGGACCACATTGGTGACTATGTGAACTTGGTTGGTGCGCATAACATCGACACCCACGACTCTGGCTACTCTACCTATGGCAGCAGTGATCAGGATCAGGCCCTATGTTAACCATTCTGGCTGAAAGGTAAGGAGCATCAGGGGTCGGAGTCGAGAGCTCCCATATCGTGAGTCGCCTCGAAAAAACACTAGCGCTTTATTCTGGTAGTCCAGTCCGTTCTGGTCCGACTCCGACCCCGTGAAGTACAGCCTTGAATGGGCAAATGTAGACATCCTTGGAATATCCATATTTGTCCATGAACTCGAATCCATACTCACGAATTCAGTACGAATTGATGTGGGCATCACAAATTCACAACGAGTTCATCTTCTTCCTGGTCTTGGCAAACTGTTGGGTCGGCGCTATTGTTCGCTTGAACTGTTTTTCTATATTACGCTTGCCAGGTTATATGACCAGATTCAGACGGGTGAAGAAGTGCTATGCGACAATTACCTTTACAGTTTAAATCAGCTGATTGTTTGTTCCGGATTTTGGCCCTGGTCCTAGCGACTACCCTGCTATCGGCTTGTAGTGTCTTTGGGCCAGTCCCTGACCGAATGGGGCGGCAATTGATCGAGGGTAGTCAAAAAAACAGCGAAGTCCTGATCATTCTTCTACCTGGCATACTCAGTGATTCCCAAGACATGCTGAATAGGGGAGTGGATAAAGCGATCCATCGTGGCTGGCCTGAACCCGACATATTGATGGCCGACCTGACCATGAATTTCTACCGTAAAGGTGCAGCCACCAAACGCCTGCATGATGAGATCGTGGCACCGGCTAGACAACAGGGCTATTCGGAGATTTGGCTTGCTGGTGGTTCCATGGGTGGCTTGGGTACTATGATGTACGAATGGCATCATCCCGGAGAGTTGGATGGATTAGTGCTGATCTCACCCTACCTGGGTGGTGACGAAGTGACCGACACCATTCGTGAGGCAGGCGGTCTGAAATCATGGGATTCTGGTGAACGCACGATGGTTATGCAAAGTGACAACTACGATCGGTTAGTTTGGCAAATGGCACAAGACTGGATCGGAGATGAGACAAAATTGCAGCGAGTTTGGCTGATGTGCGGTGATGAGGATCGGCTCTATCCAAACGCCGAGCTGCTTGGAGCCATCCTGCCGGAAGAGCACTACTTTCCAGGGCCTGGGGATCATAGTTGGGACTACTGGATACCTAACATGGAAATATTCTTTCGCACTGTGGCTGAATCACGTCAAACGAGACTTTCAAAGTTGAAAGCAACAAACCAGTAACCATCTGGATAATGTTGAGCCATAGAGAAGCTATTGGTTATAACTTAGTTGGGCTTATAGAGCAGGGTAAGATCGGCAGCCATGAGGGCTGTTTCAGTATTTGCTAGAACGATAAGACTGCTATCGGAGAGGCAATTGTATTGTATGCGGTGGTTTCATCGGATTACCGTTTCTCCACACCGGCGGGAGAAAGCTATCAACTATATCCGCCCTGGAACAAAGCCTGTTGTGTTCTCTATTACATCCGAGGAAGTTTGTGGAAATCTGATGTACCTGGTTATGTAGAGTCCAGGAATAGGGTGCAGTTAAATGATTATCCCTGAATCAATAACAAAAGATTCATCAAACCCCCTTAGAATAGTGTGCTCAGGTTTAACTTAAAGAGTACATGCAGTGATAAATCGATCGAACAAAGTTAAGATTATCGGCACCATCGGCCCGGCTTCCGATTCTGAAGAAGTCATGCAACAACTGCTGTTGTCGGGGATGAATATTGCTCGATTGAACTTCTCCCACGGAGATTTTTCCACCCACCAGGAGAACATCCTCAAATTACGCAGGGTGGCTGAGAAAACCGGCAAACGGCTGGCGATCATGGCCGATCTTCCCGGGCCGAAAATGCGTATCGGTGAGATACCCCAGGGGCCGGTTGATCTGCAGATCGGCGACAGGTTGACACTCACCACGAAGGATATTGCAGGTGACGCAGGGCGTGTTTCGGTCAGCCTCAAAGAGCTGCCTAAGATCGTTTCGGTGAATGATAAGCTGTTTCTTAATGATGGTTTGATTTCCCTCAAGGTAGACGCTATTGAGGATACGGAGGTTCATTGCGAAGTGCGTGCTGGTGGGGAGCTCTCCTCGAGAAAAGGTTTGAACCTTCCTGGTATCGATCTGGGATTTGGCGCCTTCACCGAACATGATCGCGAATGCCTGGAATTTGCTTTGCAGGCGGGTGTAGACGCAGTAAGTCAGTCCTTTGTCTCTCATGGAAAGGATATCGAGGATTTACTCGCAGCTGCTAACGAGTGCGGCCGGAGGCCATTCGTTATTGCGAAAATCGAGCGTTTGGAAGCGCTTGATAATCTGGACTCCATTCTGGACGTATCTGATGGGCTGATGGTGGCCCGCGGGGACCTGGGCGTTGAGATCCCTATCTCAAGAATGGCTGTGGTGCAGAAAGAGTTGATGGATAAAGCCAACCAGCTGGGCAAACCGGTGATCACTGCCACTCAGATGCTTGAGTCGATGACGGAGCATCGCAGACCGACACGGGCGGAAGCTACGGACGTCGCCAACGCCATTCTGGATGGTACAGATGTGGTCATGCTTTCAGCCGAATCCGCCATGGGCCGCTATCCGGTGGAGGCGGTGAAAATGCTTGTCGAAATAGCCGTCGATACCGAGCCGAGCCGAAACCTGATTATTCGTGAGGAGCGTATGCGTCGCAATCATGATGTTCAGCCCACAGACCTGATTGCCCATTGTGTCCAACAGGCAGTTGTGAAGCTGAATCCGGTTGCAGTGATGGTTCCCACTCGCTCAGGCGCCTCGGCGCGGAACATAACCCGTTATCGCCTGCCGGTCTGGATCAACGCTTTTAGTACTGACGAAACCACTTGCCAGGCACTGCAGTTTTCCTATGGGGTGCAACCAATCAAAGTGGAAAATGATTTACGTGACTGGGGGCCTTTTATCTGCCATTGGTTGCATCAACAAGGCTTCGACAGTGGCCGTGCCGTTCTTACCCAAGGGCCTTCCCCAGAGAATCCAGGTGCCAGTTATAATCTTCAGATCGCCGATATCTCTTCCTGCCGGATTGAATAACAGCTGAGTATTTGGGATGGCGCCAATGAGCTGGGGGGAACGGAGCTCCCCCCGAATAGTCACATCATCATGTCATCAATCAGATTTTTGAACCAACTGTGGGCATAGCTTACTTCGCGTTTGCGTTGCAGGTCAGAAGCGTCCATGGGGGAAAGGCCTCCGGCACCCTTGATCGGCAGGATGGTGTTGTTCTCCTTGTCCAGGGAGTAGACCGCGGCAACGGAGATACCGTGCTCCTCGCCAAGAATACTGTAGCAGGTGTTGACGAAGGTGGGATCTGAAGGCTCGATACCGTTGAAATGAGAGACGATGGCCGCTGCTGCAACCTTTGCCTGGGAATTGGCGGCATAGGCAGATTTAGGCATCTTCGCGGCACTGGAGGCATCTCCCAATACATAGATACCTTTGTGCAAGCTGGACTCAAAGGTCAGCTTGTTCACCGGACACCAATCACCCTCAGTGAGATTCGATGCGAAGGCGACCTTGCCGGCCTTCTGAGGAGGAATGATGTTGATTACGTCACCTTTGAACTCCTCAATTTCTGCCTGCAAAGTGCGGGTCGAGGGATCGAGTTCTTCGACGGTGCCACCACCGGCCGCACCTACCCATTCGATCATGCTGTTGTCAGTACCGAAACCGTAGAGCTTGCTCCACCCTTGTTCAAATAATCCCTGTTTGGAAAATTTATCTTTGGGGTCGAGGATTAGAATCTTCGCCTTGGGCTTATGGTGCTTACAATACATGGCAATCTGTGCCGCACGTTCGTATGGTCCTGGTGGGCATTTGTAAGGATTTGGTGGGGCCACAATAATAACCTTGCCACCCTCTGGCATGGATTCAATCTGTTTGCGCAGAGTTACGGTTTGCGGACCGGCGAACCAGGCATGGGGAATCTCTTCGGCTACTGATTCGTCATACCCTTCAATGGCATCCCATTTGAAGTCAACGCCGGGTGAGACCACACAGGCGTCATAAGCGAACTGTTGGCCGCCTTCCGTAACCACCTGCTTTTTATCAGGCTCGATAGCGCTGACCCGGTCGATAACCACTTTGACTCCGTGACGGCGCAGTCCCTCGTAATCGAAGGTGAGGGATTCCAGGGTACGATCACCGCTGAGAATCTCATTACTCATAAAACAGGATGAGTAGGCCTTTTTGGTTTCGAGCAGGGTGACTTCGATATTCGAATTTAATTTGCGCAGGTATTTGGCTGCGGTGCAGCCACCTACACCACCTCCAACAATCACAACTTTTGGGTTAGCTGCCAGTGCAAGCTGCGGCAGGCTGAACGAAGCGCCGGCCAGGGTGGCGAATCGGATGAAGTCTCTACGATTGATATCACTCATATTCTTTTTACCTGTCCTGGGAATCAGTGTTGGCTGCCGTAATAGTGAATCAGAGCCTGTATAGCTTGATCACCTTCTGCCTCAATGGCGGCGTCTACCTTGCGTTTCATCTTTCTGGGGTAGTCGCGACGTCCAGCAATGAAGTCCTCCATGGAGTTGTGCAGGTAGGGTATCCACTGTCCTGCCAGGGTACCGGCATCACCCGGTTTGCCTCCATCTTCATGGCACTTTTCACAATACTTGTCGTGTAATACAGCACCTAGCTTGGCCATCTCAGCATCGTGCTGTTGTGGGCTAAGTTGTAGTGGCTGTTTAGCAAAAAACCAGGCCATGCTTTTGATCTGCTCTTCGTTATAGCCTTTAGCAATGCGATTCATGATGGTGGAGTTACGTTCGTCGTACTTGTAACCCTCCATGGCATCGATGAACACCTCTGGATCCATTGCAGCAATGGAGGGGCTGGATGGGCCGACGCTGGAGCCGTCAGTACCATGACAACCGGCACAGGTGAATGCCAAGGCCTGCCCAGTGGGATCGGCCATGAGCGTCGAGGGTAACAATGCCACTATACCCAGAAGGAGATTGCGAACTTTTCTATTCATAATGTCTTCTCTCAATTTTACCGGGTATATCAACTTGGCGAGGTCATCAGACCAATCAGCACCAGGGTGAGCAAGCCAAGGCCTGCCATGATCAGTACAGTGGTGATAAACGAGGCCGCCAGCTCAGCACGACGGGAAGGCCGTCTGACCAGGTAATTGTTTATCTCACCAGTGGCAGCGAGACGTTCGTACTCTTCACGGTGGTCGTGACGGAACTCCTCAAATGGGATCGCACCGGTGAAAATAGTGGTACTCATCGGGAATCGCTCAGGCCTGAAGTGCACATTGAAGAAGTGAACTGAGTTGAGGAATATGGCAGCCAGCAGTGCCTCCTCAGCGTGGACCAGGGTAGCGATATTGAACATCCAGCCCGGCAAAATAAGAGCGGTCTTCTCTGGTGCGAAGAGCATGATACCGGAAGTACCGATTACAGCCGCGCCCCAGAAGGGTGCCCAATAGTCAAACTTCTGCCAGTAGGTCCAATGGGAGAACTCAGGGCGCTCACCCTTTCCAAGGAACCATCTGAACATGCCCTTCAGATCCCGCCAATCCTTCATATTGGGGATCATGGAGGTGCTGCCGAACCATTCGAAGTCTTTACGTTTGCGAATGATATTTGTGACGGCTATCGTCAGATGGGTGAGGAATATACCCAACCAGATCACAGCGGCGGTGCGGTGGATGATGCCTTCCATTTCAGTACCGCCAAGGAACACCACCACCGCCTTGGCCCAACCGGTATGGGCAAACAGCAGCGTGGTGCCGGTCAGGATCAGAGTCATGGTGGAGATGGCGAACAGGCCATGTATCCAGCGCCAGACGACAGGGAAGCGGCGGAAGTAGACAATATCAGGCTTGTCCAGATCTTCAATAAAGCCTTTGCCTGCCATACGGTCAGCTACCTCGCGGTAGAGCCAAAGCACCACATGTACCCAGAAGAAGGCCATCACGGAGAAAATAAGAATCTGCATGAAGAGTTTGAAGAACCAGAGGCCCGGATAGTTTGCTCTGTCATCTGCGTCGCCGTGGGGCCAGAAGGTCAGGAAGTTCTCATTGGCGTCCTCATGACAGACCCGGCAGTTCTCCAGTCGGTTGTTGGCATGAATCTCTGAAGTCGGATCATCTTCGCCCTTGATCTTGTGGCTGCCGTGGCAGTCATGACATTTGGCTGTATTGGTATATCCGAGGCGATGAACCTGGCCGTGATAAGAATCGAAATAGGTGCGCTGAGCCTCTTCATGACACTCACCACAATTCTTTGTAATTGCCAGTTTTGCCTTGTCGGTTTCAGGGGCGTCTATGGCATGGGTGGTGTGACAATCGGAACATACCGCTGAGTCGCTGTCACTTTTCTCCAGTACCGCCTCGCCATGTACAGAATTGCGGTAATCAGCCAGCTGATCCTCATGACATTTGCCGCAGACTTCAGGGTTTTTAAGGCGCTTCTCGGCACGTTGTATGCTGCCGAGTTCTCCAACATTGTGGGCCTCGTGGCAGTCGTAACATGTGGCATTGGTGCGAGATTGATCCAGTGAGTTTGGCTGAGCATGGATAGAATCCATGTAGTAGTCGATCTGCTCGTTGACGATCTTCAGACGCTTATGCTTTTCGTCGGGGTCGTCTTTATACTCTTCCCAGGTATCTTTGTGGCAGTCGACGCAGCCTACAATAACTGCGGGTGCCTCACGATGGGGCACGCGTTCGATGGTGATGTGACAGCTATTACAGTGCAGTTCACCATGCACACTCTCTTCAATTTGTTTGCTGTGTACAAAGATAGTGACCTTGCTGCCATCATCACGCACATCAGACTTTTCGTTCTCGTCGCCATGACAAGTCAGGCAGCGTTCGTTGGGGATAATGCGTTTACCAGTTTCGGGATCGAAGCCGTGCGGAATCTCTTCTCCCAGTATGGTTAAGGCGGGTGTGGGGGCGGCCTGAACAGTTTGAATACTTATCAAAATGAACAAGGGCACCAGCCAGGCACTGTACCTGGTAAAATTTTTCCACATGTTGTTCTTCCCCTTGGATGTAATTTTTATTTTAAAAACGCGCTGCTGATACTTCCTTGCGGGTGCGTACATTTGACTGTAATGCTAATACGGAATAGTGCCCGGTTTTGATATTGCTCAGGTAAATATCCCGCGATGAGAAAATACATATCCAAAACATAGTATTGGTATAAACATTCAATCCGTAGGGTAGAATATCAATGTGGTTGATATATATCAATGCATTGTTTTTAAAGTACATTTTAAATTATTCTTATATTGGTATGAAGTAATTATGTGAGATATATCAATGATTTATTGAAAATTGATCTATCTTTCAACGATTGCAACTGGGTGCTCAGTTACTACAGGGCCACCATTTTTGCCATATAGCCAGACAAATTCTCAACATCCTGATCCTCCTGGATTGGTATCCAGCTTTAAGACTTTGCGTTGCTCGGCGTGGGGTCTCTTGCCTGCTCCTGCTTAGTTTATCCCGCTGATAACAGATGCCCTCAGCATATCCTGGATATCCGGGTATCTGATCAGTAAATGCTGTGCTGCTCCATTTACGCCTGCTTCTGGAGGAAAAGGAGAGTTAACAGGGGAAACTGAGATAATCCAGGTAGAAGATTTTTTACCCGAAGAGGATTCATGCATCTGCATCCTGGGTGAGAGTGAAAAAAGATCTGAGAAGAATCTAAATTTTTGCAGATCAATTAGGTGTTAGAGAGCATGATAAAGACCAAAGTAAAATAACAGGTCATTGATGAGCTGATATTCATTAAAAAAAGGTCGCAACTGTCTATAAAAAAATCAACTCTATATCATCGTTTAAATGCAAAGAAAGATTCAAATGTCTTTCTGTGAGTATTTGACACTATCTACAAAAAAAATATTTGATCGATATTTAATTTCCGCTTAGTGGACTAATTAACAAAACCGATTGATTGTGTGAAGTTGTTTGGAATTATTGATGACTGGGATTATTCTCCCAAGGGTTGTGTGAGTGATATCACAGATGCATTCCTATCTTAGCGACACTATCTATTCCGCTTGGCTGGCCTTAATAAAGCGTTTTTTAAGACGTGATTTCTTGTGATCACGATCTGCTTTATTGACCTCATTTAAGCGAAAAGGATTGGTGATCCATTTCAGTTCTGGATGCGCCATTAAAAAAATTAACGGAATGAGAGATTGATATATGATTCGTAACAAACATAGATTTAAGTTGCTCGTTTTGAGCACATCCCTTCTTGCTGGAGCTCAACAGGCAAGTGCTTTTTCTTCCATGACAGATACTATTGTCGAATACTGCAACAGCAATGGCTACGATCTACTGCAGTCATATCAGGATGACAGCTGTAAAGCATGCCATTCTGATAATGATGCGAAGTCGGCCTATTCAGCAGGTGACTATGAGTTTTTCTGCCCGCCACCTGTTACACCAACTTGTACTGATTCAGATGAGGATGGCTTTTATGCTGAAGGTGAAAGTTGTGGTACCGCAGCTGACTTTAATGACGGCGATGCCTCTGCCTATCCTGGCGCAACTGAAATTTGCACCGATGGTGTTGATAATGATGGAAACGGCCTGACCGATGCAGCAGATCCAAATGCGGTAGATTGTCCTGTTGAATGTACTGACATGGATGGTGATGGCTACTCAATTGATGGTGGCTCTTGTGGTGCGATTGACTGTAATGACAGCGATCCTGCAATTAATCCAGGCGCGACAGAAATCTGTAGCGATAATGTTGATAACAACTGTAACGGACTTACAGATACTGCAGATGTGAATGCAGTTGATTGTCCTGTTGACTGTACTGATGTTGATGGCGATGGTTACAGCATTGAAGGTGGTAGCTGTGGTGCAGTGGATTGTGATGATAACAATTTCGATGTCAATCCTGGTGCCTTAGAGGTCTGCGATGATGGCGTGGATAATAACTGTAACGCCCTGGTAGACAGTGCTGATGGTGTATGTCAGAGCGAGAATGATGATGAGAGTGACGAGGATGACAAACCATGGTGGAGAGAACATCCAAGACATAAGCATGATCATGACCGTAATTGCGAAAATCGTGAAGATAGTAATTCAGATAATGACGAGTCTAAAGACGATGATGAATCTGAGGATGACGAGTCAAAAGATGAAGATGAGTCTGACGATGACGAGTCTAAAGATGATGAATATTCCAGTGATGATGATCGGAATAGATGGAACTCTTGGCGTCCACGCAGAGACCGTCATGATGACTAAGGAGTAGTTCTGCTTGGTTTCACCCTAAGCGGGAAAAATCGGGGGCTTCGGCCCCCTTTTTTATGACTGGACTACACTGTTTGTTTATTTTGTTCAGTAAATTGTGACCTTTACAGGTCACTATAGAGTATAGCTGATGCTCTTTTAACCAAGTATTGGATTTTCTGTTTGAGCTTGATGGTTTGTAAATTATCTTTATATTTCAATGTGATAAATCACTGGCGGGATAAAAAACATTTCTCAAAAAATGCGAGTCGCTGCTCAGAAAATTATCTGTTTAATGGTAATATATTCCCAAAGTGCACAAATAAGGTGATATGAACGATGCGTCTCTATACCCAAATCAGCTCTAAATTCATTGCTGTTCTACTGGTAGCTATCTTAATCTCATGTGGCGGCGGTGGTAGTTCCGATAGTACCTCAACAAATGATACAACGACCGGTAGTGCGGAGCGTACAGGTACAGTCGGCGTATTATTGACTGATAAACCAGCTGACCCCTCAATATTTGTATCAATCAATGCAGTCATTGAGCGGATTGAATTATTGGGTTCTGAAGAAGCTGATCCAGTTGTGCTCTACTCAGATGAGGCACAGACAGTTGATCTGCTCAGATTGAGAAACGAATCGATTCCTTTCACATTTCGTGACGATGTTCCTGTAGGTCGTTACTGTAAGATCCGCCTGATTTTAAGTGACCTGGAACTGGTGCTGGCTGATGATACGCCAGACGACATCACAGATAATGAGACCTTCCATCCAAATTTGCCGGGCACTGGCAAGCTTGATCTGCTTGCGAGAGACTGTTTCAGTGTCGATGAGGGCAATGTTATTACTGTCCAGGTTGATCTGGATGCCAGAAGCTCTATACACATCGTTGAAAATGGTCGGGGTTACAACTTCAGGCCTGTGGTTTTTGTTGATGTGTTGGAAGCCGGCTTTGAAAGTAAGCTGGTTCGCCTGCAAGGTGAAATCAGTGAAGTCATGCCTGAGGAGAACGCATTATTGCTGTGTGGTGCTCTACCCGTTCAACAATCTGACAGTATGGAATGCGTCACTGTGGAGTTGGGTGACGATAGTGCATATTTTGACAACATAAATTACCAAGGAGCACCTCGTCCACTGACTGAACTTCTGCTGGAAACGATGGTGGGCCAGCAGGTGGTCGTGATAGGTAAGCCTGATCATGATGTGGAGCCTCAACGGGATGCAAATATACCTCCCGGACATCTGCCACCACAGGGTGAGTGTCGTCTATGGGAATTGGGTTTGGCGCCAGGGCAACAGTCTGCTCCCGGTGATTGTGAGTTACTGGAAGATGAAGAGACCGATGATAGAGTTTTGGTTGATCATGACGGGGTGGTAGGGCAGCGTTATCATCCGCTGATGGAGGTAGAAGCTCTGGTTGTAGAGTTAGGAGAATTTCTGCAGTTGGAAGGAAGTGTTAACCGCACTGCAGATAGTGTCGGATTTGGTATGACTGTATCTGAAGGTGAGGGTGTAGTTGCTGATGCATCACTTGATGTAGTCTTCCAGGCAGGAGAGTCGACCGTCAATGGTACAAGGATTCTCTCAAAAACCGGAGATTTACTTGACTATGCTGAGATAGCTGAGTTGCGTCAGGTTCAGGTTGATGGCGTATTAGATTCAACAGGATCTGAAGATCTACTCAATGCTGCTTTGGTAGTTGTTGACACAGAATCAGAGACAGAATTCGATGAGAGTGACCATATCAGCGGTACGGTGCTATCTGTTGGAAGCAACAGTTTTAACCTTGAGCCTATAGAAGATACGGTATGTGGCCTGGCTACGACAGACCTACATGTCACACTGGATGATGAAGTGGAGATTCTAACGGTTGTAATCACTGATACGGTGAGTGAGGTTTCTCAGAATGGTGTCTTAGAGGCTGGGCAGCGTGTTGATATCGATGGCAACTGTAGTACAGAAGGGTACTTAGCTGAGACAGTAACAATCATTGATGATCAAACTGCATTGTAATTATAGAAACCATCGAGAACTGAAGTTAGGGATCTCATTGGTCTAATAAGTGTTATTCCTCGTTAGAATTGTAGGGTGGGGCCATGCCCCACCATAATAAGCTGGGAAATAGTCTGAAGTTGCTAAAAAAATTTATTCAAGTTCTACAGTTATTATCTACTCCAGTCGTGAATATCTAACCCCTTTTGGTGGGGCATGGCCCCACCCTACGCGGGACGCATGGTTTGTTTTTAAATATCATCTGGAAGTAGGGGGGTAACCATATTTCCATATGGCGTGTTTCTACAGGACGACTAAACCAGTATCTGGCCCCTGCTCGATACTTGAGTGATCTCTTTTAGGTGTTGCTGACAATATCATAAGCATCCGCAATAGGTAGAATGCGTGCGCCACTATTCACTGCTTGCCCAAGTACCCAATCGAGCTGCTCTGGGGTGCAGTCATATGCTCCAGGATTGCCATCAACACCATGCGTATATAGGACAAGCCACCCACCCTGTCTAACTGTTGTGCTGATGAGTTCAGCCATAGAGGATCTATTGAAGCTGGGATTGTAGATGCTGGTTGCTCTGAGTAAATAGAGGTCGCTCGGATCAGTATTGATGCCCGGTCTCGAACTGCGCATGGTTTTGTAGTGTTTTGATAGTAGCTTTTTAGCCTTGAAGCTAACCAGTCCGAAAGGGTAGGAAAAGTGCTGGATCGGTTTTCCTTCTATCCAGGAACTGAGTGTGTTGATGTTCTGTTCAGCATCACGCTCCATCTCTTCAGCGCTCCCCTGATCGAGTCTGTAGTGACTGTAAGTGTGGCAGGCAATGTCATGTCCTGACTGGTGTAGCTGTTCGACATTTGAGCGGTTTAGAAAACGTTCTGCTGAATCGGTTTCTGAATCTATTAAATCCTCAGGGGAGGCGAGTCCGGTTGCAATATAAAAGGTTGCTTTAATCGAGTGTTTATCCAGAATGGCAAGACCATTTTTTAAAGCACTGTAGGGGACATCATCAAAAGTAACGCTGATGATAGCCTGATTGAGTTTAATTTTGCGGGTGTCGTTGATGAAAGATTGGTATACCCGTGTTTTTATCTCTTGAAGTGCTTTCAGGAGGAGAGACATCAGTTGCCGCTCCATATGACCTTGATGACGCCATCATCGGGAATGGGTTTGGCGAGGTCATAGGCAAAAGTTGTCAGGTTGTCCTGCTTCTCTTTGATGGAGAAGTTCATGTCAGTAAAGACAGTAGCCGCTTTTTTGTTTCGATCACTCTCTTTATAAAGAGCAGTCAGATGTGAGTGATCTTGCTTTTTGTAGTACGACAATAGAAATGAGATAAAGGCATGTTCAACACGTTTTGACTGCACACGACAGCTGAACATCAAGTCGATAAGCTGGGCATTCCGGTTGTTGACTATGGCGAATCCAATGGTGCCGTAAATACCATATTTATCATAGCAGTCGATGACAAAAGCATCCTTCTCCTCATTCGCCATAATCTCTTCGATCTGTTCGCGTTGGTAGCGATTACCAGAAAAATTGAGTTGATTCGTACGTTGCACGAGCTCCTGAATTCTCTCGATCTTTTCAATAGTAGCCTGGTCAATATTGAGGGTGATTTCGCAGGATTGAAGGAATGTCAGGTAGTCACCATCAAAAGTTGATAGCTCGTCTTGTCGGGTCTTTTCATATTGGTAGAGTTGTCGTCTGAGGTGTGATTCACTACTGACTCTAGGGTTGAATTCAGGCATTGAGAGTAGTTTGTCGTACTCTAGCGCATCATAGACACGAACATCAGGATTGAGTGATTTGACTTCATCCCGTTCGAATGGCTGGTCATCGATGAAGGCGAAAGTGTTTGCGCCTACGTTAAAATCTTTAATCAATTCTCTGATGTATTGACCTTTCTGTCCCCAACCGATTTTGGGGTAGACCACATAATCCTTGAGTCCTATCTGCTGCAGGAAGTTGAGTGCATCATCTGGATTGTTCTTGCTTACTACCGTATTCAGTATGCCGCGTTTATCCAATTGCTTAATGATCTCTATAATGCCGGGTTTGAGTTTGAGTTTATCTGTGCCGTCCTCAATCAGGATGCCATCCCAAACTGTGTTGTCCAGATCCCATGCGATGACTTTGATGGTGGGGGACTTTTCACTTTGATCTGATTGTCTGGACTCTTCCAGCCAGATGAAAGTCAGCAGGCCGAAGTAGAGGGTGAGTCCTTCAGCTGATTTATCGAGAATATTGGGATTCAGGGTGATATTAAATCTTTTATTCAGATCCAGGCGGGTTGCTATTTTCTCAAACTCAATCGTGATTCTGTTGAATCCAGGTTTCAGTTCTACGAGCTCCTGGTAACCCATGTTGTATTCAGTCTGATCCGTGTTGCTGATGACCAGTGATAGATTGACGCTGTCAGGATTCGGGTTGTATACCTCCATCATGAACTGTTCAGGGTCTCCTGCAGAAGCCTCCTTGAGGAATCCGTTTTTAGTAAGAATTTGTTTAAGTCGGCGTTGGATCCTAGTGGTTATAGATGGCCTGCCTTTGATAGAGATACGTTTATCGGGTATTAAACTGACAAACATATCAAAGGCAGAAACAAATTTTTCGACCCTGGAGGCTGTTGAAAATGGCATCATGTTTAGATTTGCATAGGCCATCAGCTGACCCCAGCGCTTGAATGCGATACCGACGATCTGTCGAGAAGTGCCTTTGATGGGGGATATGCCACCAACAAATCGACGGCATTTGCCATCATCGCGAGGTTCATATAGATCGCAGCTCTGATAGCATTCAGGCATTGCACATTCGGTGCAGTGCTCTTCCCAAGGCAGTACGGTATATCCACGAATCTCCGGATTCCTGGATTGAAACTGCTGTTTGATGTCATCTGGAATGGCATCAGCAGCAAGATTGTCGTGATTGGCTTCCAGTTCAAACATAAATCGGCTCTATATTAAAATTTCAGTATCTGCCTATGCTCCGGCCTAGGCAGTTAATTAATCCTTTGTTCGGCGTTAGTGCCAAATCTGTTAAACAACTTCTCTGCCTGGGTGGCATTGCATCTGTTCAAGTGATCCGGTTCTAACGATCCCAGGAATAAGCTTTAGATCCTTCTTAAAGGTCATCAGGAAATGAGCTTGTCATTGCCGATCATTGTTCTCCTCTCAGATTATACTTGCATAAGTAAAAGATAGAGACAGCGTCTTCTTCCATACAGCAATAAAGGCTATTTCTGAAGCTGTGGGTATCTACTTGGTTCATAATGCTGTAATTGACTATCTGATGAAGAAATAAAGATATCAATGTGCATTGTCACATTCTATCTCCTTACTCTCTCTGTCTAAGCGCCGTGAACTGGGCGAATTGTAACAAACTTTAATCTCCAATTATGGAATTTACCGAGCGGCCCACTAAGCTCAGTCGATGTGTATGATAGCTGAAATCAGCTAAATAGTACTATAATCCTGAGCTGCGAATGATGATATATAGACTGAATATATTTCAAGTGAATAAATCACTATATGCCCCATAGGCAGTCTGCTGTTTGCCCCTATATTTAGTGCCTATACCCAAATAGGGGGGTGCTGTGATTGGGGGATGCCATAGGTGTGCTAATCCGCGGGTTGTCTGCTTGCTGCTTATTTGATCCGATAGGTATACTGACCTTATATCATTGGTCTGCTCGCTCTGAAGATGACTGATTATGGTGCGGGGAGAATAGGTTTCAGCTGTTCGATCATTGTCTCATGCTCTATTCAGGCAGTTTGCACCCCTCACTGCATCGGTTTCAGATATCCAGGTGCTCACTTTTCGTATGTGACAGCCCAGATCCATTGATGGATGAGCCTTTTAAGGATAAATATAACCCCGTGCAATTTGTGGGCTGAGGGGGTTGGCTAACTATTAAATTGAATGATTTGGAGGTTATGATGAAGTTTCTTTGGGTTATCTGCTCACTTCTTCTCAGTTCCAGCCTGGTGTCAGCCTCGGAGATGGGAGGAGGGGATCCAGTGAGTGTCTTCACATCGGAAGAGTCTTTCGAAGATGTGGTGGAAAATGTCAAGATGGCGGTCGTTGATCAGGGGCTACTGGTTAGCGGAACCCTGCATGTCAGTGACATGTTGAATCGAACCGCCTCTGATCTGGGCTTTTCCCAGCTCTTTTTAAAAGCTGAATCGGTGGAGTTCTGCAGCGCTCTGATGTCACATAAAATGGCCCAGGCTGCGCCGGAGAATATCGCAATATGTCCTTTTACCATTGCTGTTTATGTCAAACAGAGTGAACCAGGAAAGGTCTACGCAGCCTATCGTGTCCCTCATCTAATGGGAGATGGAGGGGAGGCGACAAAGGATATCATCAATCTGTTTGAAACTATCCTTGAAGATGCACTTTAGTTAGTGCCTATTCGATTAGTGTTAACAGGCCCTAGTATGACGCACCACACTAGATTGAATTCTGATGTTCAATAGGATTTGAATTCCTCTATTCGGTTAAAATTCAACAATTCAAGGACTTCCACTTCTTGCCGTAATAGAATAATAACCCGGAGACCAGTTGGGTATATTGGGTAATGCATAGGATGAGCCTGAATATCTGCTCAGTAGTAAGTGCTGACAGTTGTTTGGGTATTTTGGAGAACCGTAGGAATGTCAGAAGTTTTTAGAGTTATCTATACTGGAAAGGTAGAGCCTTCAGCAGATCAGGCGCGTCTTGTCGCAATATTCAGTGAAAAATTCAAACTTGGGCAGGAGAAGGCACAAAAGCTGGTTGGCAGCGGTAGAGCGGTTACCTTAAAGAAGGATCTTGATCGGGAAAAAGCACTTAAGTATAGGGAAGCACTTGAAAAGCTTGGCATGGTTATCGAAATAGACCCGGATCCTGATCCCCCACCTGAAGAGCCTTCTTATCCCTCAGAATTGACACTGGAAAGCTTCGGTAGTGGTGATGATGAGACTACTGAGGTTTTGGATCAATCAGAGATACATAGAGAACGCTGTCCAAAGTGTGACTCGGGCAACATGCAGTTAGGCATCTGTCAGAGCTGCGGTATTGTCGCGGCCAAGTATATTGCTGCCCAGGTTCGAGATGGCGATACGGGGGTTAATGACCCTGAAGTGGGTGGGGACGAAAGGGACGACCCATATACCCCTCCTGAAGCCGATCTTGAGGATGAGAGTGATGACGAGATGGTCGGGCCTCGCTCAGTTTCATCGGGCCGCGCATTTGCCTGGATGGTTGGGGGGTGGAGACTCTTTTCAGAGGCACCATGGTCCTGGATGATCACACTGGTGATCTTCGGCATAGTGAATATACTCCTCTCCCTAGTGCCTTTTTTAGGCCCTATTATAGTCTCGGTGTTGGGGCCAGTCTTAATGGCAGGTTTCATGATCGCTTGCAATGAGCAGGATGAGGGCGGTCAATTTTCAATCGGTTATCTGTTTTCTGGTTTCAGTCAGAATGGTGGGCAGAACATTCTGGTTGGCTTATTCTATCTGTTGGCCCTCTTCCTGGTCGGCTTGGGGATGGGGTTTATCTTGGTTGATTCAGTTCAAGACCTTATTGCCCTGGGTGCAGGAGCAGAGGAAGCGGCTGCAAAGCTTCTGACCACACCCATACTGGTTGGTTTAGGCCTGTCTGTGATCGCCATTACTGTTGTTTTGATGGCTTATATTTTCGCACCTGCTCTGGTTGCACTGGATGATCAAAGCGCCTGGAGGGCCATGAAGTTGAGTTTCGTTGGCTGTCTGAAGAATATCCTGCCACTGACACTCTACACTCTATTGGCCTTGTTACTGTTTCTGGCGAATGGGCTGTTTATGTTCTTGTCATCGATCTCTCCGATACTTTCAATGATTCTCTTTGGTATCGGTTTCCTGGTAATATTTCCAATCCAGATCGGAGCGATCTACACTGCCTATAGGGATATCTTTTACGATTGATCAATGGTCTTCGGCATGAAGGAAGGGACTCCTGATTCACCTCTCGATACCCTAAGATGGTATGAAATTCCCGAAGGTGTAATGTTGCAATTCCGGCTTGCAGGCCCGGTTGTACGCGCCTGTGCCTGGGCTATTGATGCCTTGTTAAGATCGGTTATCTATATTGTCCTGGCAGTGATTCTGAGTCTCTTTGGAGGACTGGGCGGGGGCGTGATGCTGATTGGTCTGTTTCTGATCGAGTGGTTCTATCCTGTGGTATTCGAACTGCAGAATGGTGCGACACCTGGCAAACGGGCGATGGGAATCCTGGTGATTCAGGAGAACGGTACCCCGGTTACGCCCAGTGCTTCAGTCATTCGCAACCTACTGCGCAGTGCAGATTTTCTACCCTTTCTCTATGCAGTCGGTTTAATTGCAATGTTGAGTAACAGAGGCTTTCAGCGCCTCGGTGACCTGGCCGCTGGAACGCTGGTTGTCTATCGTGACCAGATAAAGGAGCGGGTTGCCCCATCCAACGCTCCTCCCCTGAAACCACCCTTGAATCTGTCGGAAGATGAACAGTTGGTTTTGTTGAGCTTTGCAGAAAGGGGAGGCGAACTCTCTGAGGAGCGTCGACAGGAGTTGGCAAACTTGATCTCCCAGCAAACCGGCCTGGAGGGGGCTGAAGCTGTAGCTGCCATGACCGCTTATGCAAACTGGATTCTCAAGGGGCGCTGATGAAACAGCAACAGTTTGAGACTGAAAATCTACCTCTGTGGGATGAGGTGGAATCGTTGATGAGCGATCTTCAGCTGAACCGGCATAAGCGACAACTCACCACTGAACAACATCAACGTTTTCCTGCTCTATATCGTCAGATATGCAGCCACTACGCCCTGGCACGCAGTCGAGGGTTCAGTCCTGCTCTGGTGGAGCAGTTACATAGTCTGGTGTTGCGTGGCCATCCACTGCTCTATCGATTCAGGGGGGCATGGCTATGGCGGACGATGCAATTCATCTTTGCAGGATTTCCCACAGCGGTTCGTCGGAACAGCGGTTATTTTGTAGTCTCGCTACTGGCCTTTCTTCTACCCGCAGTGATTATGGGTGTGGCCTGCTATCTCAATGAAGATCTACTCTATACAGTGATGAGCGAGTCGATGGTGGCCCAGATGGAACAGAACTACGATCCTGCCAATGATCGGCCTGGCCGGGCAGCTGAGCGCAGTTCCGAGACAGACTTTATGATGTTTGGCTATTACATAATGAATAACATCGGTATTGGTTTCAGAACTTTCGCAACAGGGATTCTGTTTGGTTTGGGATCACTGTTTCTTCTTATGTTCAATGGTCTGGTGATTGGTGGGGTAGCGGGTCATTTGAGTCGATTGGGTTATCACGATACTTTTTGGCCGTTTGTTTCAGGACATGGCTCGTTTGAATTGACGGCAATCGTTATCAGTGGCGCAGCGGGATTGATATTAGGGCATGCCCTGTTGTCTCCCGGCCAGCAGACACGACTGCAGGCACTGAAAAAAGGGGCGTTTAATGCGCTGCCACTGGTGATGGGGGCTGCAATGATGCTGCTTTTTGCGGCTTTTATCGAGGCATTCTGGTCATCCAGTAGCGTATCAATCTCGATAAAATATAGTGTCGCTGCGTTGCTCTGGAGTTTAGTGGCACTCTATCTGATTTTTACAGGACGTAACGCCCATGGATCTGAATAAGATCGCCATCAGATTGCGCCCACGCAGCAGTTGGGAGGGAATGGATCTGGGCTTCGCTATGGCGCGTGAGTGGTTTCTGAATCTTTGGTTACTGTGGTTGTGTAGTGCTCTGCCGGTGATGCTGCTGTTGACGCTGTTGCCCCTTCCACTGTGGCTTGCAGGGGTGATTATGTGGTGGTTAAAGCCTGCCTATGAGCCGCCTCTACTGTTCTGGATGAGTCGCCGGGTCTTCTCTGAAGAGGTAACCCTTTCTGCTGTTTTCAAAGAGTGGACCCGGATTGTTCTACCGCAGCTGTTTGCATCACTCACCTGGCGAAGGCTTACTCTCTCCCGCTCTTTTTTTATGCCGGTTGTCGTGCTGGAGGGGCTGAAGGGCGCAAGGCGAACAAAGCGCATATCTGTGTTGGGTAAAACCAGTAATGTAAGCGTTTGGTTGACCTCAGTTGGTCTCCATTTTGAGGTGATCCTCCAGTTTGGATTGCTTGGATTGATGTTGGCTCTGATTCCTGAGGATCTGCTCTGGGTCGACTGGCAGAGTTATCTATTCAAGCCCGATCCTGTCAGCGAATGGCTGCACCATCTGTCTGCCTTGGCGGCCATGTCTTTGATTGCGCCATTCTATGTGGCAGCAGGCTTTGGGCTCTATTTGACCCGACGCAGTCAACTCGAGGCCTGGGATCTTGAACTGGGTTTGAGGCAGCTGGCACAACGGCATCCACCTCGACCTGGGGTGGCAGGCAAAGTGGTGGTTGCTTGCCTTGCTCTCTTATTTTCCGGCATGGCTCCGCTTGATAGCAGTCAGGCTATGGAGATAAGTCGAGCCGAATCCCAGTCATTGATTGAGGCGGTTTTAAAGGATGAAGCCTTCGGCCAGGAGAGAGAACGCCACTATTGGAAATATATAGGGGATGATGAAGATTCTCCTGAAGAGTCGGATTCTGCCTTTCTGCAGTGGCTTGAAGATATTGCCGAACATATCGCTGCTTTGGGCGAGTTTCTACTGTGGATCCTGGTTGCTGGCGTGTTGGCTTTCCTTGTCTATTGGTATTTTCAAAATCGAGGGATGCTGGGCATATCTGGTTTTGGAAAACAGAAACGAGGAGAACCACCGCGAGTTGTGGCTGGGCTGGATCTACGTCCGGAATCCCTACCTGATGATCCAGCTTCAACATCAGCACGGTTGATTGAACAAGAGAAGATCAGGGATGGCTTGGGATTACTCTATCGGGCTACCCTGTCGCAGTTGGTGCATGCATATGCCCTGCCAATTCACGAGGGGGCGACGGAAGGTGAATGCCTGACCCAGAGTCAGACTCTTGCTCAGCCAGGGATCAGCAACTATTTTGCTGAATTGACTGCCGCCTGGCAGCAGCTCGCCTATGCACATCATCGGCCTGATAAAGCGCATCTGCTGGAACTGTGTCGCTCTTGGGGTAACCATTTTGAGGTGGATCATGCAGGGTAATCGCATGACCATCACAGTGATAATCGTGTTATCGGCAATGGTTGCTGCTTTAGGCTGGCTCTGGTTCGATAAGAATTTTGAGAAGCGCACTAAGATAGAGCGATCGGCGATGGGTGAAGAGGCGAGAAGGAACCCCTTATTGGCAGCCGAAATATTTCTGAGACGATTGGGTCTGGAAGTTCAGAGCCAGTCAGGAAGAGCCTATCTGATGCAGCCACCTGAGGATGAGGGGCTACTCTTCGTACGTGACCTGGGACCGCCACTGCCTCAGGTTAGTGTGGATAAGTTACTGACCTGGGTGGAGCAGGGTGGACATCTTGTAGCCAGTCCTAGTGGTCAACAGGAAGCGGGAAGGGCAGATCCTCTGCTGCAAAAATTTGGGGTCAGCTTACTCTACCTGGATGAAGAGGAGGAAGAGTTCGATAGGGGAGCTCTTTTCCTGCCTAATCTAAATGAGGGGTTGGAAGTCGATTTTGATCAGCAGAGGTGGTTTGAAATCGATGCAGATTTTGAGGGTGTCAACCCTGTAGTTTCCGATTCGCAATTTCTGGTTTTTCCCTGGGGAGAGGGGCTGGTGACCCTGGTCAGTGATAGTGAGATCTTCACCAATCAGCAGATTTCAAAGTTTGATCATGCCAGATTGATGGCTCATTTTGCACCTGAAAGGGGGCGGGCATGGTTACTCTACAGTGCTCAGATGCCATCACTGTTTACGCTGGTCTGGCAATGGTTTCCCTACCTTGTAGTGACCATTGTTGCGATGATTCTATTGATTGTTTGGCGAATGAGTCGGAGTTCAGGTCCAAAACTGACAGTGGAAGAGACTGCCAGGCGCGATCTGCTGGAACATCTCCTGGCCAGTGGGGAATTTGCCTGGCGAAATGATCAGAAGAGCGGGCTTTTGCAGGGTGCCAGGCATCAGGTGGAGAAGCGCTGGTTGAGTGCCCACCCGGTGCTGCAACAACTCGACCAACAGGCGCGATGTGATTGGATAGCGAAACATACAGGGTTAACCTCGTCAGCCATCTATCAAACGCTCTACCCCAACAAAGGGGATAGTGCTCAATTGATAAAAAATACAGTCAATCTGCAGCGTTTGCTCGCTGCCTTGCATCCGGACAGGAAAGTGAAATAGCCATGCATGATGAATCATCTACCCCCCAGGATCTGCTGGCTCGTGCCAGGGAATTAGAAAATGAAATTGCTCGTGCAGTGATTGGGCAGAAACGGGTTGTCCACGAAGTGGTTCTAGCCCTCTTCTCTGCCGGCCACGTGCTTGTCGAAGGTGTACCTGGACTGGGGAAAACACTTTTGGTTAGAAGTCTTTCAGCTGCTATTCAGGGGGAATTCAGTCGTATTCAGTTTACCCCTGATCTAATGCCCAGCGATATTGCAGGGCACATTATGTTCGATATGAAGAGCGAGAATTTCCGGGTACGCAAGGGACCCGTATTCTGTAATCTGCTACTGGCGGATGAGATCAACCGATCCCCGGCCAAAACCCAATCTGCACTGCTGGAAGCGATGCAGGAGCAGCAGGTTACCATCGAGGGTCGAACCTTTCCTTTGACAGCCCCATTTCTTGTCTTGGCGACACAGAACCCTATTGAGCAAGAGGGAACCTACCCCCTGCCTCAGGCACAGTTGGACAGATTTCTGCTGAAAGTCTTTATCGACTACCCGGACGAGGCAGATGAGCAGGCGATGGTCTCTCTGGTTACTCAGGGGATGGTGGGGGATCAACTCGATACTTCCGCAATACGCCCATTGCTGAAGGCACAAGAGATTCCTCAAATTCAGACCCATGTGGCTGGATTACAGATGGACGAACAGATTATCAACTATGCAGTTCGACTGGTAAGGGCAGCCCGAGAGTGGAATGGTATTGAAGCCGGGCCGGGTCCCCGGGGAATAATCTCGCTGTTACGCACGGCCCGGGCGGAGGCTTTCCTTCAGGATAGAGACTATGTAACACCGGATGATATTAAAACAGCAGCACTTCCGGTACTGCGACACCGGATTCGTTTGACCACTGATTTAGAGATCGAGGGCTATCGCGCGGAAGATGTGTTGAAGGATCTCCTGGATAATATACCGGCACCAAGAAAGTGACACCCTCGCTACGTTTGATCCTGTTTCTGGGGCTGCTCATGCTGCCGGCTCTACTTGCAGCCTGGTACCCTGATTTGGGTAGTGTCTGGAAAGCAGGAGCTGCTCTGCTTCTAATGTTGGCACTTTTGGATCTACTGGGTTTACGACGAGTTCCCACGCTAAAGGTAGCGCGAAAACTGCATACCACTATTCCTGTTGGTGTTTGGACCGATGTACAAATTGAGCTGGAGAATCGTGCCGACCGCAACCTGCAGGTGACACTGCACGATCACCATCCGCCAGATTGCGAAGTCAGGGATCAGCCACAGACCCTTAATCTACCTGCCCAGCGTCAGGTCAGCCTGGAGTACCGGATATTGCCTCGATCCCGGGGGGAGAAAAGTTTTGCTGGTGTAGAACTGATTATCCACTCCACTCTAGGATTCTGGACAGAGAAGCGATTTATAAACCAATCGACCCAGGTCAGGGTCTACCCCAACTTTCGAGAGATTGCCCATTTTGCTCTGCTGGCAACCGATAACCATCTGAGTCAGATGGGGATACGAAGGCGCCAGCGTCGAGGTGAAGGTAGCGATTTTCATCAGCTGAGGGAGTATCGAACTGGTGATGCATTACGACAGATCGATTGGAAAGCCAGCTCCCGATATCGCAAGCTGATCTCCAAAGAGTATCAGGATGAACGGGATCAGCAGCTGGTGTTTATGTTGGATTGTGGTCGACACATGCGCCATAGGGATGAAGATGGTGGCCACTTGGATCATGCT
The DNA here is from genome assembly GCF_058244645.1 of Candidatus Thiodiazotropha sp. AKAK3. NCBI lineage: Bacteria > Pseudomonadati > Pseudomonadota > Gammaproteobacteria > Chromatiales > Sedimenticolaceae > Candidatus Thiodiazotropha > Candidatus Thiodiazotropha sp. AKAK3. Next base: position 27,435 of record NZ_JBSYOQ010000013.1, on the reverse strand, counting down.
TTGAATGCGATGTTATTGCTCAGCTATGTTGCTGAGCGTCAGGGAGATTCGGTAGGTTTTCTGAGTTTTGGTGGTGTTGATCGCTGGCAGCCACCGGTCAAGGGGGGGGATCTGGTACGCCGGTTACTCGATCGGAGCTATGATATTGAGGCCACCCTGGAGGCTGCGGATTACCTAACAGCAGCGCAGAAGCTGATCTCTCTGCAAGGTCGCAGGGCACTGTTGGTGATACTTACCAATAGTCACACAGAAGAGCAGAGTGAGCTGCACAAAGCGGTTACAATACTCTCCAAGCGACATCTGGTGGTGGTTGCCGATCTACATGAAGCGGCACTGGATAAGGTGGTTGATCAGCCCGTAACTGATCGCCAGGGGGCGTTAAGATTTCAGGCGGTGGTGGACTATTTAGGTGAGCGCAGGGAGAGTCATGACCGGCTTAAATACCGGGGTGGGCTGGTAATCGATAGCCGACCTCAACAACTGCCGGTCAATCTGGTGAATGCTTATCTTGATGTCAAATCGACCGGTGCTCTCTAGGGCCTGTTATACTATCGGCCCGGCGCAACCAAGGCAGCAGGTTTAAACAGTGCCACTCTAAGATACTGGGGAGATTGCCAATCAATCCCGGCGTGCTTATTTTTTGCCATTGAAACAAAAAGGCTATAGATGTGATCGAGACTGAAGAAGGTAAACGGAAGAAACGCAGCAGAGGTATCTATCTGCTGCCCAATCTCTTTACCACCGCGGCCCTGTTTGCAGGCTTCTATGCCATTCTTGCTGCAGTCAACGGAAAATTTGAACTCGCTTCTGTGGCGATCTTTGTTGCGATGCTGATGGATGGTCTGGATGGGCGTGTTGCTCGACTGACCAAGACCCAGTCTGCTTTCGGTGCGGAATACGACAGCCTCTCTGATATGGTCTCTTTTGGTTTGGCGCCGGCCCTCGTTGTCTATATCTGGGCTTTGAGTGATTTGGGTAAACTGGGTTGGCTGGCTGCTTTTATATATACCGCAAGTGGTGCGCTGCGACTGGCCCGTTTCAATACCCAGATTGGTATTGCAGACAAAAAATATTTCCAGGGCTTACCCAGCCCCTCTGCTGCCGCAATCATAGCGGGGGGCATTTGGTTAGGGGTGGACTATGAAGTTTCCGGTGAGAGTCTGAATTGGGTAGCAGCAGTATTGACAACCTTGACCGGGTTACTGATGGTCAGCAATTTTCGCTACCACAGTTTCAAAGAGATCGATTTCAGTGGCAAGGTGCCCTTCATAGCCCTGGTTGTGGTGGTGGTGGTATTAGCCATTGTCCAGACCCATCCACCAACGGTGCTCTTCTTACTGTTTCTTGCATACGCAATCTCTGGTCCGGTGTTGACCCTGACACAGTTGCGTAAGCACCGGGAGGAGAGAAGTGTGACAGATCAGAATGGAGCACCTGATCAGGATAGTGATGACAGCGGTCAAGCAGGGTAAAACTAACGCTGCTTCACCACACTAGGTTATTCTTGAAGTCACTTAATATTAAGATTATTTTACAGTTAGCCTAGCTGCGGACAGTCTCGCCAGGCAGGTACGTTATGGCTGAAAGAGGCCTGTCTGGTCGCTAGTTAACATAGTAATATCAGCAAGCATTCGGGTTTAAGAACCGTTCAGGGAAAAATCCCCTGCCTTGCCGGAGAGAAGCATGAGTCAAGCCGATCAATTGATCATTTTCGATACCACCCTACGTGATGGAGAACAGAGTCCGGGTGCGTCTATGAACAAGGATGAAAAGGTCCGCATCGGCAAGGCTTTGGAAAAGCTCCGAGTGGATGTCATAGAGGCCGGATTTCCCATTGCCAGCCCAGGTGATTTCGAAGCGGTTTCTGCTGTTGCCAATGTGGTGAAGGACTCTACGATATGTGGTCTGGCGCGAGCCTTGGACAAGGATATCGATAGAGCAGGTGAGGCGCTAAAACATGCCAACTCCTCCCGCATCCATACCTTCATTGCGACCTCACCTATCCACATGGAACATAAATTAAGGATGAATCCTGATCAGGTAGTCGAGCAGGCCGTGCATGCGGTTAAGCGAGCCCGTAAATTTACCGATAATGTGGAGTTCTCGGCTGAGGATGCGGGGCGTTCTGAGATTGAATTCCTCTGTCGTATTTTCGACGCCGTGATAGAAGCCGGTGCACGAACACTGAATGTACCCGATACAGTAGGCTATGCCATGCCTCATCAATTCGGCGAGATGATTCATCAACTGCGTGAGCGCATTCCAAATTCCGATAAAGCGGTTTTTTCTGTGCACTGCCATAACGATCTCGGTTTGGCGGTGGCCAACTCCCTCTCTGCGGTGAGCAATGGGGCGCGACAGGTGGAGTGTACGATCAATGGTCTCGGAGAACGGGCAGGCAATGCATCCCTGGAAGAGATCGTGATGGCGGTGAAGACCCGGCAGGATGTCTTCCCATGCCAGACCAATCTGGATACCACCCAGATCGTCAGCTGCTCCAAACTGGTATCCAATATCACCGGTTTTCCGGTACAGCCAAACAAGGCTATTGTAGGGGCCAATGCCTTCGCGCATGAGTCTGGTATTCACCAGGACGGGGTGCTGAAGTCTCGTGAAACCTACGAAATCATGCGTGCAGAGGATGTAGGTTGGAGTCAAAACCGGATGGTGTTGGGTAAACACTCTGGCCGCAATGCCTTTCGCACCCGCCTGGAGAGCCTGGGTATCAGTTTTGAATCAGAGGAGGAGGTGAATGCGGCCTTCGCCCGTTTCAAGGATCTGGCAGATAAAAAGCACGAGATCTTTGATGAAGACCTGCAGGCATTAATGACAGATACCAAGACCGAGGCCTTCAATGAAAGGATCAGGTTGGTCTCTCTCAAGGTCTGCTCCGAGACCGGGGAGACGCCTCGTGCTGAGGTAACGCTTGGCCTGGATGGGGCGGAGGAGCCTGGAACAGCAATTGGAGGTGGGCCGGTGGATGCCACCTTTAAAGCGATCGAAAGTATCGTTAACAGTGGTACTGAACTACTGCTCTATTCAGTGAATAACATTACCAGTGGTACCGATGCCCAGGGTGAGGTGACGGTTCGTCTGGAGATGGATGGACGCATTGCCAATGGCCAAGGTGCAGATACCGATATCGTTATCGCTTCTGCCAAGGCCTACATCAATGCAGTCAACAAGATACTTATCCCTGACGCCAAAGCCCATCCTCAGACCGGTGATGTATAGTATCCGGGAAACCATCCACAGGGGCGTTCAGTCATAAGCAATGGATGAGCAGAGTCGTCAGCACTATTTGAAGATGATGGGGGTGACCCAGTGGCGGATTCGGCAACCGGCTGATGCGGAAGATTTCGCAGATGAAGTTGCTGAACTCTCCTCGCAGCAACAGGTTGAAGTGGCAGAAGCAGCTCCACCTCCACCTGCAAGGAGGGCTGTGGTAGAGGCCGTGCCAGTTCCCGCACCCGCCACCGCCACTGAGATCGATACCCCTGATTGGTCAGCTTTAAGATCTCAGGTTAAGCAGTGTCATCAGTGCGGTTTACGCAGTGGGGCTACTCAAACAGTGTTTGGTGTTGGTAACGAACAGGCCGATATGTTGGTTATAGGTGAGGCACCTGGCGCAGATGAGGATAAGCAGGGAGAGCCATTTGTTGGCCCCGCCGGGCAGTTGTTGAATGCCATGTTGAGGGCTATGGGGTTTCGACGTGAAGCGGTGTTTATCGCAAATATCGTTAAGTGTCGGCCGCCAAACAATCGTGACCCAAAAGCAGAAGAGGCGCTCGCCTGTCAGGCCTATCTTTTGCGTCAGGTAGAGTTGATCCGACCAAGATTGATTCTCTCTGTTGGTCGAATCTCTGCCCATAATCTGCTCAAGACTGATATTGCTGTAGGAAAGTTAAGAGGACGAGTCCACGCTTTTGGTGAAAGAAATATTCCGCTGGTGGTCACCTATCATCCAGCTTATCTACTCCGATCCCCGGAGCAGAAGGGAAAGTCCTGGCAAGATCTACAATTGGCCCTTTCAGTACTGCGAGAGGGACATACATGAGTGCCCAGGTTACTGATCCGCTATTGGGAATCCGTCCAATGCAGGAGCAGGACCTGCCTCAGGTTTTCGCCCTTGAAAAAGAGATCTATCCATTTCCCTGGACGATGGGTATCTTGCAGGACTGTCTGCGAGTGGGATATTGCTGCTGGGTGTTGACCATGGATAAACAGATGATCGGCTATGGTGTAATGTCGATCGTGGTCGATGAGGCTCATATTCTCAATATCTGTATCGATCCCAAATGGCGAAAGCGGGGACTGGGCCTGAAGTTAATGCAGCGTCTACTGAAGGTTGCAGGACAGCACGGTGCAGAGACAGTTTTTCTTGAGGTCAGGGTAAGTAATCTTGCCGCACTTCAGCTTTATGAGAAGGTGGGGTTTGTCGAGGTAGGCCAGCGAAAAGGTTACTACCCGGATGCTGATAATTCCAGGGAAGATGCGATTGTACTCTCTTTGGAAATGGTCTCAGAAAAAGTGACTAAATAATTTCGTCAATCGTTGATGGGGTAGTGTGAAGTGTGCCTTGAATGCCACTGAAAGCAGCAATCGCGCGACGGTTCAGAACGGGAAGTTCTTGCATAGCAATATCTTCAGACTCTTCTCCTGCAGGTTTGGACTCTTTCCGCTCACTCATCTCCAGTTGCTGCTCGGCCCTGATGTCACCACGGGCTTGATAAGCCGTTGCAGAAGCTTGTGCAGCCACCATGCGATCCTGCGGTGAAGGGTCTGCCGGTGCCAGGGCCGCGCGGCGAATGGTTTCAGCCTGTCTGAGCTGTTCTTGAGGTGTGCTGGCATGGGCGGCACTGATCGATACCTCTCCACCAACAGCGTAATTCCTGCCATCAGGGCCTGTCTGATAGGTATAGCTACCACCAGAAACCATGCCGCCTGCCGCTGCCCGATGTGCAGCTTCGTGGGCTCTCACTTCCCGGTCCCGTTGTTGCAATTCCCTTACCTGGGCCTGCTCTTCCGGAGAGAGTTGGCTGGGTTGGCCGCTCTCCCGTACAGGTCGCTCAGTTGAGCTCTCTTCTGTGGCGGGGGTTGCAGCGGAATCTGTTGAACCGGGCAGTTGGGTGATATCACGGGCAAGCGGCATCCGCCCAGACTGAGACGAATGGCTGTTAACAGCTGATAACATACCAAGTGATAGGTCCATAACACTCAAATAATCTAATTACCCAATTAAATTATATCCAACTTTTAGAAATTGAAATGCTAAAGCGTCGTCAAATGCAAAAAAACAGGTTTATTTGGGCGTTAAATTCTTTTTTGTATGCCAGCGGGCGGTGAAGCAGGTATTTAAACCTAAAAAATCTGTTGACCGCTCCATTCAAGGGCCGATTCGATTAGTGTTAACAGATCCGAATAGCAGGTTCCTGCTTTTGTAGAAAATAGCTTCGACGGTCATGGTCACCTGTTGGGTGAATCACACTACAGCGTGAATTGCACGCTTGTGGCGGCGTTACAACTCCTTGGAATAGCGGGCTGTGCAGGAGCGCCCCTTACCCTGCGCCACCACAAACGCACACTTCACGTTGCCCAACTGATCTTTTTTAGGTTAATAGCATAGCGCTACCACTTTGGAGTATTGGCAAGATTAATCTCCGTAATTTATACGGAGATTAGAGCCGCTATTCTCCGCAGAGAGCGTTTCCATACCTGTTTCAGCCTTGCTTAGGTGCTGTTTTCTACTTGTTTTGCTGTATTGGCCAATCCGAGGTGCGCCTTGGTCAGGGTTCCCGGTCTCCTCTAGCGGTTGTCCTCATAGCCTCCCGTTTCTAGCCGGTGTCGCCAGACCGGCAACGGGCTGCCCGCATAACCGTGTCACCCGCCCCCCCCTTCGGTTTGCTTTATGCTATTTTTACGGCGTTAATCGCCGTGAAAAATAACATAGGTAAACTGTGCATGTTTATGATAGTTTATATCAATTGAATTCTACGGCGATATTCGCCGCAAATATAGTGATAGGTAAACCAATAGGCTGCTTCAGAAAGCTTAATAGCCAAAATACAAAGAAAGGTAAGTGCGCTTGGTTAATAGCACGACTTCACAGTATGACGGTGTAAAAGGGGCTTATAAACAGTCACTTAAAACGCTTTTGCCTTATGGCATGTTAGCCACTAAGAGGTGGCTTGCTGAGCAGGGCTTAAGTGCTCATACCATTGATAATGCAGTGAAAACAGAAACCCTGTTGCTGCTGGTAGCGGGTGTATACAGCCAGTATTCCCGCTCAGTGAGCTGGGAAGGCGTAGTTGCTTCTATGCAGCGCATGGAGAAAGCCGAAAGTGCAAACGTGCCACCTGTGGTGGTCGGTGGGCTATCGGCACTTTCTTTATCTGGTTTGTCGCAATATCTGTCATTAGGCAGTAAGTCGCATATCCATCTCTATGCGGCAGGTAAGTTGCCGACATGGTTAGCGCGTTTGTCGCTACCTGTAGAGTTTGAAAGGCATGGCACAAGTAAACTGTGGCCTGAAACCCTTTTGATGGATAGGACTTTCATCAAGGAGCATGAGTGGAAAGCGGAATTGCCGCCTGTCTATTTCTCATGCCCAGAGAAGGCGATATTGGAATTATTGATAGATTTGCCAGGCGCAGTGACGTTTGAGCATGCCAATGAGTTAGTGCAGGGACTGGTGAATTTATCACCCAGAAAACTAGATACGCTTTTGAGAGCCTGTAAGAGCGTAAAGGCCAAGCGATTGTTTTTCTGGCTGGCGAAACGCCAAGCTTATCCCTGGTTAAGTAAGCTTAATGTTGAGGATTACGATTTAGGCTCAGGCAAGCGCGTTGTAGCTAAGGGCGGCAAACTGGATAGAGATTATTTAATCACTGTCCCGTCGCATATGGCAACGGAAAGTGAAGAATAAACTCAGGGATGGATAGAAACAGCATTTATTACAAGCAAGTGCAGCTGTTAATGCAGGTTTTGCCCTTTGTCGCCAAACAAGACTGTTTCGCGCTCAAAGGTGGCACGGCGATTAATCTCTTTGTTAGAGAGTTTCCGCGCTTGTCTGTTGATGTTGATCTGGTCTATTTGCCCATCATAGGCCGTGATGAGGCTTTGCAGGAAATTAGCGAAGCACTTGATGCGATTTGCGCAGACTTAAAAGCCGTGTTTAAAGATGTTGAGCTAACAGAAGCCTATAAGTCAAAGCGCGATGCGCTAAGACTGATTGTTGCCCGTAACGGTGTGCAGATTAAGGTGGAGCTGTCACCTGTATTACGCGGCACGGTTTACGAGCCGCAGATTATGGAAGTATGTGCCGCGGTAGAAGATGAATTTGGCTACGTTGAAGGGCCTGTGGTGGCCCTGGCTGATCTTTATTCAGGTAAAATATGTGCTGCATTAGATAGGCAACATCCAAGAGACTTATTTGATGTTAAGTGGCTCTTGGAAAATGAAGGTCTGACAGATGAGATACGCAAGGCCTTGCTTGTATACATCTCAAGCCATAATCGGCCTATAGCCGAATTACTGAGGCCGCAATATAAAGATATATCGGCCATTTATGCAGGTGAGTTTGCAAATATGGCGAAGACGGAACTGCCGCTGGAAGAGTTGGTGGCCGTTAGAGAGCGCTTGGTAGAGCTTATCCATCAAGGGCTAACCGATAGTGAGAAGGGCTTTTTACTGTCGTTTAAAAACCGTGAGCCGGATTGGGCGTTACTTGGATTAGAAGGTGTCGACAAGCTTCCAGCCATTAAATGGAAACAGATTAACCTGGCTAAAATGCCAAATGACAAACATAAGCAGGCGTTTGAAAAGCTAAAAGAAGTACTGGGCGTGTGAGTTATAGCGCTTAGTCATATTTGCTAATATGGCGCTAATAATTTATCAATGCTCTGATAGGAGGTTTTGCTGGCTTTAAGTCTCGCAAAACTGCTTGGAACAGGGCTTAGAGTTAACTTTGTTTTTTCGTACAAATGTTTGTACAAAATGGGAATTTAGATACATGGCAGACGCCAATTTTATCAATGAAATCAACAAGAGACGCACGTTTGCTATCATCTCGCACCCCGATGCCGGCAAGACGACCCTGACAGAAAAGCTACTCCTGTTCGGAGGCGCCATCCAGATGGCGGGTACTGTCAAAGGACGAAAAGCGGCACGTCACGCCACATCCGATTGGATGGAGATGGAAAAGGAGCGTGGCATATCGGTAACCTCATCGGTCATGCAGTTTCCCTTTGGGGAGGATGTTGTCAATCTGCTTGATACCCCGGGACATGAAGACTTCTCTGAAGATACCTACCGCACTCTCACTGCCGTCGATTCCGCATTGATGGTGATCGATGTGGCGAAGGGTGTTGAAGCACGAACCATCAAACTGATGGAGGTTTGTCGCCTGCGAGACACCCCGATTCTGACCTTTGTCAATAAACTCGATCGTGAAGGGCGAGATCCACTGGAGATCCTGGATGAGATCGAGGAGGTGCTGAAGATTAAATGCGCACCGGTCTCCTGGCCTATTGGCATGGGTAAGCGTCTGAAAGGGGTCTACGATCTACGCACCGACACCACCCATCTTTTCAGTGCCACCCATGGCGGCAAGATTCAGGTCGGCGAGGTTATCGAGGGTATCGACAATCCCAAACTGGATGAACATATCGGCAGTCAGGCAGTAGAGTTGCGTGAAGAGATCGAGTTGGTACGGGGCGCCAGCCATGAGCTGGATCTCGAGGCCTATGCGAAAGGTGAGTTGACGCCGGTATTTTTTGGATCAGCAATCAACAACTTCGGTGTAAGAGAGCTGCTGGAAGCGTTTGTTGAATATGCGCCAGGCCCGCTCTCACGCAATACCCAACAACGTCTGGTAGAGCCGGCGGAGAAAAAATTCTCTGGTTTTGTGTTTAAAATCCAGGCAAATATGGATCCCCAGCACCGGGATCGGGTTGCTTTTCTTCGGGTCTGTTCTGGCACCTACCGCAAAGGTATGAAGATGCGTCATGTGCGTATGGGTAAAACAGTTCAGATCAGTAATGCAATCACGTTTCAGGCCGATGAGCGGCGTCATGTGGAAGAGGCCTGGCCTGGCGATATCATTGGGTTGCACAACCATGGGACGATTCAGATAGGCGATACCTTCACTGAAGGTGAAGAGCTGAAATATGAAGGCATTCCCTATTTTGCTCCTGAACTATTTCGTCGCGTCGTGTTGAAGGATCCATTGAAGCAAAAGGCCCTTTTGAAAGGTGTGCTGCAGTTATGTGAAGAGGGCGCTACACAGGTTTTTCGTCCAATGAAGAACAATGATCTTATTCTTGGCGCAGTGGGTGTTCTGCAGTTCGATGTGGCTGTTGAACGACTCAAGCATGAATATAAGGTCGAGGCGATCGTTGAGCCTGTGAACGTGGCAAACACACGTTGGATCGAATGTGAAGATGAAAAGATGCTTGAGCAGTTCAAGCAGAAGAACCATGACAATCTGGCTTTGGATGGAGATGACCAGCTGGTCTATCTCGCACCCACACGGGTAAATCTTGATCTGGCTATTGAACGCTGGCCGGATGTGGATTTCATGTCCACCAGGGAGCTTTAGTTGATCGGCTAGGTATTTGGTCGCTGAGTATCAGGTTCTTGAGATGATCAGATAATAATACCCGGAATGGAATCAGGGCTTAGACACATTGAAAATCGAAGCGGCTAAACCATACTTACTGGTAGAGGGTAAGCAATGTTTCCCGCCTGGAACTGCAGGAGGTCGTCAATGTTTCTAATGCAAAAAAATAGCGAAAAATTGGTTGAAGTACTGAGCATGCCCGATCTGTTCAATCCCAACCACAAAGAGATCGTTGGGCGTTTCCATGCTGGTGAAGAGATGCAGGAAGCGGAAAAGTTTCTGAAAGTACAGATGCAATTCCCTTCAGGTGAACCACTTCCCCAGTGTTGGTTGGACGCTGGGTATCGGCAGCATTAACCTAACGAGGCTCTGAACAGGTCTGTGATCGACAATTCATCGTAAAAATATACGCTTCCATGTGAGAGGATTTGGAGTTGCGGGTTTGTGCCTGCGCTTCACATCATGAATTGGCCCATTTTCAATAAATCTCACCTCAGGCCTGACAAATACTGAGTATGCCTGATTGTCTCTATCTCAAATGGTCTGTGCGCTTTCAAAGTGCATCGATCAGATTGATCCAAAATCCATGATGCTTAATGGTGCATCATTCTGAATCATCTTCAGGGTTATAATCATAAGCGATGATAGAAAACAGTGAATTGTTTTAGGTTACAATCCTCGATGCAAGAAAATATCCTCTAGGACTGTTTATTGCTAGTGACTTATCCGATAGCGAAATAACAATAGGAAGCGATCCGATGCTAGATAAAACAGTGACGGTAATACTTGCCGGAGGACATGGTTCCCGTTTAAAGCCCCTGACTCAGGAACGAACCAAACCGGCGGTGCCCTTTGGTGGGCAATACCGAATAGTCGATTTTACCCTGGCGAATTGTCTGCACTCCGGTCTGAGAAGAGTATTGGTATTGACCCAATACAAATCCCACTCTTTACAGAAGCACCTGAGGGATGGATGGTCTCTGTTTAACCCGGAGCTGGGTGAATATATAACCGCTGTTCCACCACAGATGAGAACCGGTGGCAGTTGGTATGACGGTACTGCTGATGCGGTCTACCAAAACCTCTATATGCTCAAGCGCAGCGGTGCTGAGCGGATTCTGATCCTCTCTGGTGATCATATCTACCGTATGGATTATGCGCCGATGCTGGCCTTTCATGAAGAACATAGCTCCGGGGTCACCTTGGCAGGTATGGAGGTGCCCCTGGCTGAAGCGAGTCAGTTCGGTGTGATGGGGGTGGATGATCAGGGGCGTGTGACTGATTTCCAAGAGAAGCCTAAGCGGCCAACACCCTTAAAACCGGGTGAGGAGAGTGCCCTGGTATCGATGGGGATCTATGTGTTTTCTATCGATCGGCTGATCTCAATTCTTGAAGAAGACCATATAAGGGATGATTCCGGGCACGATTTCGGTTACGACATTCTGCCGAAACTGATCGATGAAGCTGGGATCTATGCCTATCGTTTTGGTGGTGAGGCTGGTCGTGTAAGCCCAGATCGCTATTGGCGGGATGTAGGTACCCTGGACAGTTACTATGAGGCGAACATGCAGTTGCTTGATCCGCAACCTGCATTGGATCTCTATCAGCCGGAGTGGCCGATACGAACCCATCATGCTCAATATCCACCAGCCCGAACTGTACCGGGTGTGACGGGTAGTGAAGGTATCTTTATCAACTCAATCGTTGCCAATGGGGTGGTGATTGTAGGGGGTAGTGTTCAGCGTTCGATTCTGTTTCCCAATGTTTATATTGGCGATGAAGCAGTGATCCATAACTCTATTCTTTTCGAAGGTGTCAAGGTTGGGGATGGCGCTGAGTTGGAAAACTGTATTGTCGATAAGGGGGTTATTGTTCCGCCTGGTGAGCGAATAGGTTTCGATAAAGATCAGGATCAAGCGCGTTTCACTATTTCAGACAAAGGTGTTGTTGTAGTGCCGAAGGGGTATAGATTTTCCTGACTACCCTCCATACTCAGAAAAAGAGTATCAACCTCTATATACGTAATATGCGGGCAGAGCAATTGGTGGGGCATGGCCCCACCCTACACTTTATCGACAGGTAGGGTGGGGCCATGCTCCACCAAATCGCCCTGGTAACTCATAAAAACCACCTGCAACCTTCCGCAGATCCTTAACTATCACCATAGCTGACTTTGCAGCGCCGTAGCCTGGATGGAGCGCAGCGGAATCCGGGTTATCCGACACATCTCTTCCCGGATTCCGCTGCGCTCCATCCAGGCTACATATTATCCAAAAAAAATAAGTTGGCCGCTCCATTTCAATAGCAGGTTCCTGATTTTGAAGGGTGGTCAGGTGGATTTTTAAACAGTTGGACAAGCCACAGGCCGATAGCTTATGAGGAGAATGGTGCGGTTGGGGCGCACCCTTCTGACTGGATTACTCCTGAATTGCCACCAGGGTTCGACCGTGTATCTCTCCTGTCAGCATGCGCTCAAAGGTATCAGGTAGTTGCTCCAGGCTGACACTCTGTTGAACGATATCATCCAAGTGTCTCGGTTTTAGGTCTGTTGCAAGACGCTGCCATATCTCCATGCGAATATCATAAGGAGCGCTGGCAGAATCGATACCCAGCAGGCTGACGCCTCTAAGAATGAAGGGCATCACTGTAGTATTCAATACATGTCCACCAGCCAGGCCAATGGAGGCGATGTTACCCCAGGGTTTAATCTTGCAGGCGATGCTAGAGAGCATTTCACCGCCCACACTATCCACAGCTCCACCCCAGAGTGCGCGTTCCAAAGCGTGGTGAGAGGATGTGATCTGTTCCCGTCCAAGTATCTCTTGAGCACCGAGGTGTTGCAGAAATGCATGTTGCTCCTGCTTTCCCGTAACGGCATGGACATCGAAACCTTCGCCGTCGAATATATTGACTGCGAGACAGCCGACCCCCCCCGTCGCACCTGTTACCAGAATAGGGCCCATATCCGGACGTTGGCCGTTGATTTCCATCCGGTGCAGCGCCAAAGCTGCGGTAAAGCCTGCTGTACCAAGCCCCATTGATTGAGCCAGGGTAAGCCCCTCGGGTAGAGGAATAACCCAGTCAGCAGGTACTCTGAGATATTCAGCATAGCCACCATCAGAGGTTGCCGAGAGCTCATAGCCTGTAACAATCACCGGGTCGCCTTCCTTGAAGCGCCTGTCATTGCTCTCTGCTACCTCTCCTGCGGCATCGATACCCCCAGTGAGAGGAAAGTGTCTCAATATTTTTCCCTTGCCAGTGCCGGCCAGGGCATCCTTGTAGTTGATGCTGGAGTATTGCACCCGGATCAACACTTCACCTTTATCCGGTGGTGCGAGAAGCAGCTCTTCAACGCCGGCAGAGTGTTGTGAATTGTCGAAGTGTATACGAAATGCGTTAAAAGAGGTCATGGTGGACTACTCCGTAACTACAGCTATTTTTCCAATCTTGCTCTGCCACTCTGCAGGACCGGTCTGATGAACCGAAACGCCCTGGCTGTCGACTGCGACGGTGACAGGGAAATCAACAACATCAAATTCCCTTATCGCCTCCATACCAAGATCCTCGAAAGCCAGCACGCGGGAACCACGAATCGCTTTGGAGACCAGGTAGGCGGCGCCACCCACAGCCATCAGGTAGACAGCTTTATGTTTTTTAATTGCTTCAATTGCAGTGGGTCCTCGCTCAGCTTTACCCACCATGCCAAGCAATCCTGCCTGGCCCAGCATCAATTCACTGAACTTATCCATACGTGTCGCTGTTGTAGGGCCTGCAGGTCCAACGACTTCATCCCGTACCGGATCTACAGGGCCTACGTAATAGATGAATCTATTATGAAAGTCGACCTGATCGGGTAGAGGTTCACCTTTTTCGAAGAGATCTGCAATTCGTTTGTGAGCAGCATCCCGTCCGGTCAGCAGTTTGCCATTCAGAAGAATCAATTCACCAGGCTTCCAACTGGCGATCTCTTCTCTGTTGACCTTATCCAGATCAACCCGGCGTGCCTGGGGTGAAGCCTCCCAGGTGACATCTGGCCAGTCACTGGCTTGTGGTGGAGTAAGCAGGGCAGGTCCGCTGCCATCCAGTGTGAACTCTACATGTCGGGTTGCCGCACAGTTGGGAATCATACCTACAGGCAAGGAGGCGGCATGGGTGGGAAAGTCACTGATCTTGACATCCAGAACAGTCGTTAGCCCACCAAGACCCTGTGCACCGATACCCAGGGCATTGACCTTCTCATATATCTCCAGGCGTAACTCCTCTTTGCGATTATGAGGCCCCCGGGTAAACAGTTCTTGAATATCGATGGGTTCCATAAGTGACTCTTTGGCCAATAGCATCGCCTTTTCAGCGCTGCCACCTACACCAATGCCAAGCATTCCCGGAGGGCACCACCCTGCACCCATTTTGGGGATCTCCTCAAGTACCCACTCCACCAGGGAGCCAGAAGGGTTAAGTACTTTGAAGCGGGATTTGTTTTCAGAGCCGCCACCCTTTGCGGCGATCTTGACCTCAACTTTATCACCCGCTACCAGTTCGGTATGGATGATGGCCGGGGTATTGTCACCGGTGTTTTTGCGTGAGCCCAGAGGATCGCTGACCATGGAGAAGCGCAGCAGGTTATCCGGGTGGGCGTAGCCATGCCGTACTCCCTGGTTTACCATCTCATTGATAGTCAGTTGGTTGTCCCAGGTGATCTCCATACCAATTTTCAGAAACACCACCACCATGCCAGTATCCTGACAGACGGGGCGCCTTCCTTCAGCACACATGCGGGAGTTAACCAGAATCTGAGCCATTGCATCTTTTGCTGCAGGGCTCTGTTCATTCTCGTAGGCTTTACCCAGGGCCTTGAGAAAATCGGCCGGGTGATAGTAGGAGATGAACTGTATGGCATCAGCAATGCTTTGGATGAAATCATCCTCGCGAATATGTGTCATAACCTATCCTATCCTGTTCTTATCTGCAGAAGATAAGGGGTACCATGTTAATTAATTAGATCTCCAGCAGTAAACGGCTTGGATCTTCGAGTAATTGTTTTATGGTTACCAGGAATTGTACGGCATCTCTCCCGTCAATAATCCTGTGATCATAAGATAGTGCCAGATACATCATTGGTCGTATAACGATCTCTCCCTTTTCAGCTACCGGACGTTGCTGAATCGAGTGCATACCCAGGATTGCGCTCTGGGGAGGATTGAGGATCGGAGTAGAGAGCATTGAGCCAAATACACCACCATTGGTGATGGAAAAGGTTCCTCCAGTCAGATCATCGTAGCTCAATGAACCCTGCTTGGCTTTTTCACCATACTCTTTGATGCGTTGTTCGACAGCGGCAAAGCTGAGTTGGTCTGCATCACGTAGAATGGGTACTACCAATCCACGAGGGGATGAGACTGCAATGCCAATGTCAAAGTAGCCGTGATAGAGAATATCATCTCCATCCATGGTGGCATTGATGATTGGAAACTGTTTCAGTGCTTCAACTGCAGCCTTGACGAAAAATGACATGAAACCGAGTTTCACATCATGGCGCTTTTCGAATGTGTCACGATGGGTTGCTCGCAGATTGGAGACTGCTTGCAGGTTTACCTCATTAAAGGTAGTCAGAATGGCGGCAGTTTGTTGCGCTTCGATCAGACGCTCTGCAACCCGTTTACGCAGACGGGTCATCGGTACCCGTTGCTCAACTCTGCCATCAGCATCAGCAGGAACAGCCTGAGTTGGTGTCGATTTTTTGGGTTGGCTGGCTTGCTGTGCAGGTTTGTCCGCAATGGCCGCTTCAACATCAGCTTTTACGATACGGCCGTTTTTGCCACTGCCCTTGATCGTATTGGGATCAATGCCACTTTCATTGACCAAGCGTCTGACTGCTGGTGACAAGACCGGGGAGTCTTCACTCTCTTCAGCACCGGTTTCAGGCTGGCTGGAAGGGGTTTCTTCTGCAACAGAGCCTGCCTCCATTAGTGCCAGAATATCCTCAGCCTGGACAGTTTCACCCTCTTTAAAACGTATCTCTTTCAGTTGTCCATCTTGTGGGGCTGGTACTTCGAGTACCACTTTATCGGTTTCGAGATCCACCAAAGTCTCGTCCTGTTTTACCGATTCACCCGGTTGTTTGTGCCAACTCAATATTGTTGCGTCTGAGACAGACTCCGGTAGTTGGGGGACACGTAGTTCAATGCTCATTGTTGGTATGCCTGATTCCTGTAATTCATTCTAGGGTTGATGCGTCCACTGAGCGCCTCATCTATCAAGGTCTCTTGCTGGGCGATGTGAACTGAGCGATAACCTACTGCTGGAGCAGCGGCGGTAGAGCGCCCGACGTAGTGTAGCTGTCTGCTTTTTGAAGTTAATGGGTAGAAGCGATGTTTTATCTGATCCCAGGCCCCCTGGTTCTGTGGTTCCTCCTGACACCAGATAATCATTTTGGCATTTTTATATTGCCGTATCACATTGTCGAACTCTTTTTGCGGGAAGGGGTAGAGCTGCTCAATGCGAATGATCGCAACGTCCTCCAAGCCTCTGGAGCGACGTGTTTCAAGTAACTCGTAGTAGACTTTTCCGGTGCAGAGGACAACACGTTTTACCTTCTTGTGATCGATCTCATCGATCTCATCGATTACATTCTCAAACTTGCCCTCTATGAGTGACTGTTTGGATGAGGTGGCGAGGCGATGTCTCAGCAGACTCTTTGGTGTCATGACAACCAGCGGATGACGATATGGACGCAGGATCTGACGCCGAAGCAGATGAAATATCTGTGAGGCATTGGTAGGGCAACAGACCTGAATATTGTGATTGGCGCAGAGGCGTAGAAAACGTTCGGGTCGGGCGGATGAGTGTTCTGCACCTTGTCCTTCATATCCGTGAGGAAGCAGCATCACGAGGCCACATAATAGTCCCCACTTTTCACCGCCAGAGGTGATGAACTGGTCAATTACCACCTGGGCGCCATTGGCAAAGTCACCAAATTGGGCTTCCCAGATGGTCAATGAATTTGGATCTGCTGTGGCATAGCCATACTCGTATCCCAATACAGCCTCTTCCGAGAGCAGGGAATCGATAACCACAAAATCAGCCTGATTTTGACTGAGGTGCTGCAGCGGCACCAGGGATTCCCCATCGCTCTGATTGTGTAGCACTGCATGTCGATGAAAGAAGGTTCCCCGTCCAGAATCCTGACCTGAGAGACGAATTGGAATACCCTCGGTCAACATTGAGGCGTAGGCCAGGTTTTCTGCAAAACCCCAATCGATCAATTGGTCTCCGTTGGCCATGCGACGACGTTCGGTCCAGATTTTCTCCACCCTGGGATGGAGCTCGAATCCACCAGGTACATGAAGCAACTGATCTGACAACTGGTTAAAGGTGTCGATTGATAAAGTGGTATCGCAGGGATGGTCCCATTCGATACCTTTAAAACCATTCCAGCGTACAGCATAGGGGTGGCGCAGTGCGCAGGTGACTGGTCTGGCCTCTACAATACCTGCCTCCAGCGATTCTCGATAGTTATCCACCAGGTCTCTGGCCTGTTGTGGTGTAATGACTGAATCTTGAACGAGCTTTTCACCATACAGGGTTCTTACGGTGGGATGGTTGCGGATTTTACGATACATCTCGGGTTGAGTCACTGACGGCTCATCCGCCTCATTGTGTCCTAGACGGCGATAGCAGATGACATCGATGACAACGTCTTTGCGGAAGCGCATACGGAAATCGAGTGCCAACCTGGTAACGAAAATGACAGCTTCCGGATCATCGCCATTAACATGAAAAATGGGTGCCTGAACCATCTTTGCAACGTCAGTACAGTAAAGGGTTGAGCGGGTGTCCAGTGGGTTACTGGTGGTAAAACCGATCTGGTTGTTGGTGATGATGTGAACGGTTCCACCGGTGGCGTAGCCTCGTGTCTGGGAAAGATTCAGTGTCTCCATGACCACACCCTGGCCAGCGAAGGCAGAGTCACCATGGATTAGAATTGGTAGTACCCGCGAGCCATCATGATCACCACGACGCCGTTGTCGGGCACGGACAGAACCCTCTATAACCGGATTGATGATCTCCAGATGAGACGGGTTGAAGCCCAATATCGTGTGCACGATACCACCGGGAGTATCGATATCTGTTGAGAAACCCATATGGTATTTAACGTCACCGGAGAGGCGTTGAGGATCAACAGTGACCCGGCCTTCAAATTCATCAAAGATCTCATGTGGCGGTTTACCTAGAATGTTGGTCAGGACATTGATACGCCCACGGTGGGCCATGCCGATGACGACTTCATTGATATCATTTTTGCCTGCATGTTGGATCAAATCATCAAGTAGAGGGATCAGTGTTTCACCACCCTCCAGGGAGAATCGCTTCTGCCCAACATAGCGTGTGTGCAGATATTTTTCGATGCCTTCTGCCGCAGTCAACAGGGTTAACAGCCAGCTCTTTTCCTTGACGCTGAATTGTTGAAGCAGGTGTCGCTGTTCGATGCGCTCCTGTATCCATCGCTTCTGCTTGGTATCGGTAATGTGTCCATATTCCGTACCGACACTGCCACAATAGCTCTTTTTCACCAGTTCGATTATATCCTTTAGCGCCATGCGCTCAGGGGCGAACAGGGAACCTGTGTTATATATAGTGTTTTGGTCAATGTTGTCGAGCTTGTGGTAAGCCAGATCGAGATCATCGACGGTCACCATCTCACGTAGCTTTAGCGGATCAAGGTTGGCATTCTGGTGACCCCGCATGCGATAACCGTTGATAAAGCGAAGCACAGAGGCCTGTTGCTCAGCAGCTGCAGGAGAGAGGTTTTCCTGTGGTGATGCTGTAGCAGAACGCTTCTCTTTTACCAGATGGAGGAAGCGTTGCCTAATGGGCTCATGGGCGGTATCGAGTCTCTCCTGATGGGGGAGTTGGTCAAATTGGTGTCGCCAATCTGGAGGTACGCTCTCAGGATCTTTGAGGTAAGATTCGTAAAGGTCTTCTACGAAAGAGGCATTGCCACCAGAAAAGGCGGAAGTGGATCTAAGGGAATCCAGATTTGTGGTCATCGTCTATTTGGAACCAATTGGCTAGTAAATATAACTTATTTTTGTGCAGCTATCAGTAAATGTTAGCACAGGCTGGGTATTTGGCAGTAGATATTGTAAAAAATTCGTTCATCCTGTGTCAGAATAGAATAAATTGTAAATAGATGACCAGACAAGGTGTTTGGAATGACTGGAGTCGTTAAGATTAGAGCGTACAGAATTAATCTGTCAATGAGCAAGGACTGAGAGATTGTCGGGCCAAAATCACAATAAACTAAGGGTCAATCTGAATCCGATCTCTTTGGAGGCGGATCTGGCCTATTTTGGTGCGCGCCTGGAGTTGGTAGGAGAGCCGGAAACGAGCTATCAGGCAGCTCAGCTAAAAGTATACAAAGCATTGGAGAGTGCACTGTGTGAAAATCTCAAGCGACTGCGCAAGAGTGAGTCCAAAACATCAGGTAAGAGTAAAAAGAGAGCGCCAAAAAAATCTGACAAGGCCTGATACCACTGAATTAGATTAACCTTTCAGACACTGTGCCTATCCTGGCATTATAGAGCTGAATCAGCTTTGACTCTCTTCTTTCAGACGCTTGTCGATCTCCTGCTCAGCCTGTGCCCAATCCTCAATAGATTTTCTAGGATCAAATCCATGTCTTTCGGCAATATAGTAAGCCGCTGTTTCGATCATCTGATACCTTAGAGTAGGATCTATGGTCGGCGGGTTCATTGGTGTCTTTGATTTATGCATTTTGGGTTTCTTGATCTTGTTTTTTTTCGAGCTCTCTTTTTTGCTCTTATCCTCAAGCTCTTGCTTGGTTTTTTTTGATTTTTTACCCATCTGATAGTCTCCTCTCAACGCAGACTTTCATAAATTAGTGTTGCTGCCAGAGGCCCACTTTTCTACCCCTTGCCAATCTTTCTGCGGCCAGGTAACCCCGTCGGGTTTCGGGATCAAGATGGGCTTCGTCAGCTACGCGTGCCATACCCGCTTTAAGCATACGCAGTGCGATGTCTGCGCCACCATGTTTCACTGTTCCAAGTATAACACCGTTTGCCATAACGACCCGGTATTCGATAGATATAGCGCGGCCGGCGGTAAGCATGTGTAGATACTGTTTTGCATCGGCACTGATACGTCTGGAATTTACCGGCGCTCTGATACCAAGCAGCTTTATCTGGCGTAGTCGCCCATCAGAGATGGTGGCTTGGAGCTGTTCACCACTGAAAACATTAATGACTCTTCCTTGCAGGCTGGCAGCCGCCACACAGTCAGGGCCCAGGCTGAATAGTAGTAGCAGGAGAGTCAGAGAGTTTGTGATATTTCGAACGAGGTTCATCTGATAGGGTCTCTTGTTACAGAGGCTGTTGGACTCAGTGCTGATATTGATTAAACACATAAGCGATTTAGACACTATCGGAGATGGTGGCTCAGCAGCTTAAAAGGTTTTCCTGGGTGCCGAGTTGGTGCCCTCGACAGGAGTCGAACCTGTGACCTATCGCTTAGGAGGCGATCGCTCTATCCTACTGAGCTACGAGGGCGGACGCCAGGCTATTGTCCCTGTATTAGATATAAAATGCTACGATGTTTTCTATTTTCTGAACGGATAAAGTCGAGTTTTTTGGTTGTATGATTGATATTGAATCATCAGGCTCGAGATGTTCATCCATAGGAAGACTAAGGATGGGATTAGTCAGGATTCCAGTAAAATTGCATCCAATATGGAAGCGTATCCGTATCCCTGATCAGATGCCCTAAAAATAGAGGGTGTGGCTATGCTCAAAAGGAACACCACTACCTGAAAGCCCGGCATGCGCAGTTGACGGGGCGTGGTTAGTAACAATTCGGGATTTAAATATGCTTGATACGGTACATCTACTAAGCCCTACATCCTTTCCCGCTATTCAGCGGGAAAGGCTGGAAACCCTGCAGGTAAATCTGGGATTTCTCTGCAACCTGTCTTGTGTTCACTGTCATGTAAACGCAGGCCCCAAACGTACTGAGATGATGAGTCGTGAGACTATCGATAATGTACTGCTGTTTCTTGAGAAGCAACAACTCAAACAGCTTGATTTGACTGGTGGTGCCCCAGAGATGAATCCCGATTTTCGCTACTTGGTGGAAGAGGCGCGAAAGATGGGTGTTAAAGTGATCGATCGAAGTAATTTGGTGATCATGCAGGAGGCGGGTCAGGAAGATCTGGCTGAGTTTCTGGCTGGGCATGGGGTTGAGGTGGTCGCATCTATGCCCTGTTACCTGGAGGAAAATGTAGATCAGCAACGGGGTAAAGGCAGTTATTCTCAAAGTATCGAGGCGCTGCTCAAACTCAATAGGTTGGGTTACGGTGTAAAAGATAGCGGCCTGATACTGAATCTTGTCTTCAATCCTCTTGGCCCGACACTTCCACCTCCCCAGGAGCCCCTGGAAGCAGATTATCGTCTTCAGCTTAAACAGCGGTTCGGTATTCAGTTTAATCAGCTGTTCACCATTACCAATATGCCCATTCAAAGATTTGGCAGTATGCTTCAGTCCAAGGGAGAGTTTAATAGCTACCTGAATCTGTTGCGAGGAGCCTACAAGCCTGAAAATTTAGCGGCTGTCATGTGCCGTAGCCTGTTGAGTGTTGATTGGCAGGGTTATCTCTATGATTGCGACTTCAATCAAATGTTGAAAATCCATCTTAAATCCGCTGAGAACTATCAACCCCATTTGAGGGATCTCTACGATGTGGATCTGAAAGGGTTGGATATCCAGGTGGCAGAGCACTGCTATGGGTGTACCGCTGGACAAGGAAGCAGTTGTGGCGGTGCGTTTGTTGAGTAAACGATGCCGCACCGATTGGTTTTGACTTTGAGGATACTATTCATCCATGTCGACTAAGTTGAGCGTGGTGATACCCTGCCTGAATGAGGGAGAAGGATTGCTGAAGTTGCTGCAGGATCTGCAGTATCTGCGCCACCAGGGGCACCAGTTGATTCTGGTCGATGGGGGTAGTGAGCCGCCACTCTCAACGTCGCTTCAATCTTATGTGGATCGGTTTCAGATTTCACCTCCTGGACGGGCAATTCAGATGAATTCAGGTGCAGCCATGGCCGATGGTGATCTGCTCTGGTTCCTGCATGCCGATAGTCAGATCAAGCCGGGTATCGAGCATGCGATACTGACTATTGCAGATTCCGACGCTCTATGGGGGCGGTTTGATGTTCGTTTTAACGGCACTCATCCCTTGTTACGAGTGGTGGCGTGGATGATGAACTGGCGCTCGAGGATGACAGCTATCGTCACCGGCGATCAGGGGCTGTTTGTACAAAAACAGCTGTTCGAAAGCGTCGGGGGATTTCCTCAGCAGCCATTAATGGAGGATATCGAAATCAGTCGTCGCCTGAAGCGTATTGCAGCACCTAACTGTTTACGTGAGCGATTGACCACATCCAGTCGTCGCTGGGAGTCTGCTGGGATAGTGTCGACCATTCTTTTGATGTGGGGTTTACGATTTGCCTACTGGCTGGGCGTCAGTCCCACCCGTTTAGCTGGATTTTATCGAAGCTATGGCCATTGAATATGAAACTGCATCGCCCTCAAATGCCGTGCTTGTATTTAGCAAGATCCCTGAAGTTGGGAAGGTGAAAACCCGATTGATTCCTGCACTTGGTGCAGAGGGTGCGGCAGAACTCTATAGCCGCTTACTGCAAAGAGAGATCCATTGGCTGGCGAAAGAGAAAAACTATCAAATCCAGCTTTGGCTCAGCTCGAATAAAGCTCATCCGTTGATACAAACACTGGCTGAAGATTACGATTTTACAGTTCACTATCAGCAGGGAAGTGATCTTGGTGAGCGTATGTTTAATGCGGCAAACAGAGCCCTGCGTCACTATCAAAAGGTAGTGCTGATTGGTGTCGACTCTCCTCCACTGACAGTTGATCATATACAGCAGGCCTTTACCTGGTTGGAGACTGAGGATGCTGTATTGGGGCCAGCCCAGGATGGAGGTTATGTGCTGTTGGGTTTGAAAGCAGCAGCAGCCGAACTATTCAGAGGCCACAATTGGGGAACAGAAGACGTTGCTGAAACCACCAGGAGCGCACTACGTAGTCTGGAGTGGAGTTGGCGTGAACTGCCGCTACTGTGGGATCTGGATCGCCCCGAAGAGTTGAAAAAACTTAAAGCTCTGGGTATCGAGGTGGACGGTCAAGACCTCTTGCTCGATTGACGCTTTACTTGCCAGAGGCCGGTCAAAGCCAGTAGCAGTGAAATGATGATTAGACCGGGGGAGTCCAGTAATGGGATAGCCCGTGGGTTAGCTGGTGGATTTGCCAATACAGTGGCACCAGGAATCAATGTCAGTCTCGAGCCCCAGGAAGCGTCGGTTTCATAAGTGTTAAAAATCGCCAGAGTCGTTACTCCGTTATTAGCAGAGATGTTTAAATCAACGGCGAAATCAGGTGTTAAACGCAGGATGCCTACCGTCCAGTCTGCAAGTGCAAATGTTTGAGTTCCTCCTGTAGTGGTGCCACCTGTAACGGTGAGAGATCCGGATATAACGCTGCCGAGTGGAAGAATGCTTCCGTCAAGGATAACCGCGTCATCCCAGGTAAAAAAACCACTGCCGGTCTCGCCATTGGTCCCTGTCAGGGTGAAATTTTGCCTCATTTCCACTGCATTTGCACTCGCACAGACAAGCAGAAACAGTACAGCGGGTAACAGGCGGAACAGGGTAACTCTTGTCATCATTTCTCCAGATTTAGGCTGAGGATCTGTGTTTTAGTAGGCTTCCTTTCTAAATTCCATTTGGGCACTTAGCGCCTAAAAATCACATCATGTGACGGTCTCTATCCCTTACCACGTCAAGTATAGTGCTTTTGGCTGTGCGAGGTCACGTTGGATTCCTCCAAATGACTAAATTTAATTAGAAAATAGCTGAAACAGTCGATGATGAAGCTCAGAATTAGTGTTTCGTTGGTATCTTGCTTCTAAAATAGACGATTTCTGCGATTAAGGGCACCTTATATCGAGCGGGGGTGCGAAAGTCTGCTAGTGGGCCGCTATGCCTTTCCAAGTGATTTCGAGCTGGTGGTTGGGCGGGACTCTCCAGCCGGACCATAGGTCTTGTCACTATTTGCACAACCTCGCAGAATATCCAGAGCTTGTGCGACCTGATGTTGATTCAGTTGCACTGCCCCCCCATTGATCTCATTCTGTTTCTGACACGCTTCCAGCAGTGATGAGAATTGACGCCAGAGTTGATCCAACTGATCACTGTTCTGGCACTGCTGAATAAACGCTTTATTTCCCTTTCGGTCAGAACTATATCCTTGGGAAACCAGCAGCTGATTGTGCTGTGAGACGCTCTTTTCTACTTCTAAGAGCAACTGCTTTTTTTGTTCGGTCAACTCTTCCAGTGCTTTTGAAGGGGGGGCTTTTAAAAGTTCAAATTCCCGCTTCAGTAACTCAAGCAGGCTATTAGTCTGCTCAATTTCGCTATTCAGGAGCTTGCTAAAAGTAGTTTGATGTTGAGTATTGTTTGGCATATCGGTTAAGGAAGAGAGAGTTCCATAGCCAGCATTTTATCGGCTGCTGTTTTAGGGTCGATAGTAAAACTTCCATTCGCAAGGGCTTGTTGTACGGCTTCGACCTTCTGTGCATCAACAATCGGCATATTGGCGATTCTTCCCTCAAGTTCCTGTAGTTTTCCGGCATCACCGGTAAGATCGAGGCGATCGCCGCCTGAGGTTGCTGCAGCTGCTGACGGGGCTTTGCTTCCGCCGGCCTTCCCCGAGCTTTGTGTCTTGCCACTTTTGCCGCTCTTGCCCGTTCCTTTCAGATTCCGGCTTGAAAGACTATTGATTTGAATGGGCATCGTGCTACCTCAATGAGATGTATACAAAGCTAATATCGTCTTATGTTAATGCAACTTAAATCATAGATCGAATTTCTGTGTAACAGACTTCAGTCGACCATCACCAATCCCTTCGATACAACTCGTGCCTCAATCTTCTTCTTTGACTTGCTGTTCACTACCGTAATCAGATCTCCAGGGTTGCCTTGTTTAATGGCTTTGCCTTGCATTCGCACCTGGATACCACCAGAGCCTGCCAGAATGGTTACCTGGTCTCCCCGTTTTATGGTTTTTCTTACCACCAGCATCGATGGGGTGACAACCTGGCCTCTGCGCAGAGTTCGCTTCAGGGTCTGTCCCACCACTTCGTCAACAGACTCAAAATATCCGCGGAGCAGGTGGCTGGTATCGGATATTTTTATTTTAAGATCTTTACTGTCGATCGCCTCTCCTCTGGGCAGGTCTCTGACGGCAAAGACGACCGGGGCCTGAATGCCTACATTGGCAGATATATAGAGTGACCAGGGGGCAGGGGAGGTACATCTGACGCCTACAGAGGTGCGTCCCAGCTTGACGCCACCAGGGGGGCTGAAAGCCTCCAGAGGAGTTTCACATTGCTTTAATTTGAGTCGATGATCCAAGGAGGAGATTTTTATGGTTGCTCCTGCCACATCCTGGGTCAGAGTCGATTGTAAGTAGTCTCTGGCTGCATCAGCAATGGATTGATGGGACTGATGTTCATTATCCGTGGGCTGGGCAGAGGCAGATCCTGCCAGGAGCAGTCCCAGCAGTATTCTGAGTCCTAGTGCTTTCGGATTGATCATTCTGTATCTCCACCTATTTGCCAATAAACTATGCAAGCAATGTGCCGTGGATAAATGGATCTGGCTGTTGAATTTATTAAGCCTAAAGGTCGAGGCCTGCAAGCCGCCATACCTATTGATGAAATTCAATATATATCACTAGATTGAGGTGTCAGAGAATGGCGTCAATGTTAGACAGTGTTGACCAAAGAACCAAGCTGGCTGGACAGAATCGTCTTGAATTACTGCTGTTTCGTCTATCAGGGCGTCAGATTTTTGGCATTAACGTCTTCAAGGTGAAGGAGGTGGTTCAGTGTCCACCTCTAACTGCACTGCCTGGTTCCCATGAGAATATAAGGGGAGTCGCCTCAATACGTGGCAACAACATCCCGGTCATGGATCTTTGTCATGCCATTGGCGGACCGAAGATGGGCAATGCCAAAGACTATTTTATTATCATCACCGAATACAACCGGCGGTTGCTGGCCTTCCTTGTCGGTAACGTGGAGCGAATTGTCAATACCCATTGGGAGGATATACTCCCTCCACCACAAGGGGTGGGTCGGAACAGTTATATGACTGCAGTCACCGAAATTGAAGGTGATTTGATAGAGATAATCGATGTTGAAAAGGTGTTGAGTGAAGTTTTGGGGATTGATGAAGAGATCACCAAGCCGATAGACGTAGAAGGTGCGGATGTTACAGCCTTTAAAGTCTTGGTTGTGGATGACTCGATGGTAGCTCGTAATCAGATCAAGAAGGTGCTTGAAGAGATCGGGCTGGAGGCGATCCTTGCAAAGGATGGCAAAGAGGCTTTGAAGCACCTTGAAAGCTGGTCTGAAGAGGGTAAGGTGAGTGACTGGCTGGCGATGGTGATTTCGGATATTGAGATGCCAAAGATGGATGGTTACTCCCTGGTGAGCGCAATTCGAGAAAATCCGAAGCTGACTGACCTGTATGTTATTCTTCACTCTTCATTAAGTGGTGTATTCAATGAGAGTATGGTTAAAAAGGTTGGAGCCAACCATTTTCTCGCTAAGTTTATGCCGGACGAGTTGGTTTCAACAGTAACTAAGCGTCTGAAAGATATTTCTTAAACGCTAGCCTTATTCATACAGCTGAATAACAAGATACTACTATGTACAACCGAACAGCGGCTATTTCGCCGGCAGATTATGAGGCGTTTAAGAATTTTCTGCAGCAGGCGTGCGGAATCCTGCTGGGAAATGGCAAAGAGTACCTTGTTTCTAGCCGTTTAGGTGGCGTTATGAAGGAGGCAGGAGTTGCCTCTCTCGGTGAACTGCTGAAACAGATCAAATCACCTATTCATTCCCGATTGAAGGTTAAAGTCATCGATGCCATGACAACCAATGAAACCTTTTGGTTTCGGGATATCGGACACTATATTCTGATGAAGGAGACAATCCTTCCCGATCTGAATCAGCAACGGGGTGGTGCGATACGCATCTGGTCAGCTGCCTGTTCCAGTGGTCAGGAACCCTATAACATCAGTATGATTGCAGATGAATATCAGGCAATGAAAGGGCAGGCTCGACAGGTTCAAATTCAGGCCACTGATATCTCCAGTAAAGTTTTAGATGAGGCCAGAGCTGGTGTCTACTGTGGTCTGTCTGTTGAGCGCGGCTTAACTGCCGAACAGAAAAGTCGCTTTTTCACCCCTCAAGGTGATTGTATTGAGGTCAAACCGGAGATCAAACGCCGGGTCAGTTTCAGGCCAATGAATCTGGCTGACAACTATCAGGTGATGGGGCGTTTCGATGTGATTTTCTGTCGCAATGTTCTGATCTATTTTTCCAATGAACTGAAAAAAGATATCGTTAATCGCATGGCTGATATTCTCAATCCTGGGGGATATCTTTTTCTCGGCTCCACAGAATCTATCAATCAATTAACCAATCGGTTTGAGATGAAGGTAGGTCATGGGGGCATCTCATACAGGCTTAAGTCCTAGTGTGGTGCGTCATATAAACCCTATATTTAGACAAGGCCTATCTCAGTTTGCGCTTAAATCACCTGCCTCGCCCTGCGGGAAGCCACTCAAGCCGCGATTGCGGCGTTGCACCCCTTGGTAAGGGAACAACCATTACCTGCGGGCTGCGCCTTGCACTCACGGCTTGAGCGGCTTTCTAAA
>NZ_JBSYOQ010000003.1:0-28928 GCF_058244645.1 Candidatus Thiodiazotropha sp. AKAK3 | reverse complement strand
CTCAGGCGTTAGTGAAATATGCATAATGGCCTCCGAGGGTAGATGCTTTCATATAGAATGCTAGGTAGAAATACAAAGATTGTCAAACTTTGTATTTATATGAGTCGGGTTGAAATCAGAGGGGCTGTGTGGCGGTGCTAATCAGAAATTTTTTCGACCATTTAGAAGGATTTTCTGAGCATGGTGTTTTTCATGGTATAGATCATGGTATCGCTGTGCTCAGGATCAGTACAGCGATCCAATACCATGTCATGTGCGTCGAGCTGTTCATGGTATTTGTAATCGAGTACATCTCGACCGACGTCCGATCTGTCAAAATATATAAAACTTTATATAAATATAAAATTTTATATAATTTCGCTTATGAAAGACGTGCGCTTTGTGGGCAGTTCATTGGTCGATCTCAGGCATTTCCCGGCAGGCGCACGTCGCGAAGCAGGTTTTGAGCTCAGTAATGTCCAGGCCGGGTTGCAGCCAAGTGACTGGAAGCCCATGAATACCGTTGGTGCTGGGGCGGTTGAAATCCGGATTTAGGACAAGGATGGTATTTACCGGGTGATCTATGTCGCTCGATTCGAAGAGGCGATTTACGTATTGCATGCTTTTCAAAAGAAGACACAGAAAACACGCAAGGCGGATATAGAACTGGCGAAAGCCAGGTACAAGGCGTTGGCAGAACAGAGGAAACAGCAATGACGATTTCAAAAGGTTACCGCAATGTGTTTGAGGCGCTGGAGGATGATCCGGCGATGGCGCAGAACCTGAAGATTCGTTCAGAATTGATGATTACACTGCGTCAGTATATCGAGGATGCAGAGCTCGGTCAGAAAGAAGCTGCAGAGGTGTTTGGTGTTCACCAGCCAAGAATCAGTGATCTGATGCGTGGCAAGATTGACAAGTTTACTATCGACAAACTGGTCAATATGCTGGCTCGGATTGGAAAAACCATGAAGATAAAGGCTGCATAGATGTGCCGGAAACGGTAAGGGATCTGATGCTGGTTTTGAAAAATATCTCTCACGTTTTCAGCGCTTTCTGAGCATGGTATTTTTCATGGTATTACCGTTTAGCAGGAAAATAAGCAATTAAATATAAAAGATAAAAAAGGCTTATTTACAATCGAGTGGGAGTGACCGGTACTGGCAGGCAACAGCAGGTCCCAGAGTCCGAACCTGTCGTTTGGAGGGGGCGGAGTCGAGCGCGAATCACCTCGAAAAAACTTAAGTGCATCTTTCTAGCAGGCCAATCCGTTCTCGATCTGACACCGACCCTGGAGATACGATCCATATCATCAAGAAACAGATATTTGCGTCTCTGTTAGGGAGTATCTCAAATTTGTTATTAGTAAAATCTTGTTGCGTATGATTGATTGAGGCGTCGTTAAAATAAAATGTTATTATCGCAAAAACGTTTTATTAATCAGGGGTTCATCAGATTTATGGATGATTTAGACTCGAGGCATCAAACTGATTTTCATCTTAAATCGACATTCTGGCTTTCTGTTACCGCCGGAGCCCTGATATTGCCTTTTGCTATTTATCACCTGACTCATCAACACGGGGGAATTGGTATAGGGGCCGCGATTACCTCATTGAGTCTTTACCTAGTTGCCTGGGGCTGTCATAGAAAAACATATAAAACCATTTATACGTTTATCTGGCTGACCCCTTTTACAACTTTTTTTGTAGCTTATCTAACGGATAAAGTGGGAATAACCGGCACCTATTGGTGTTATTCAACAGTGGTGTTGTATTACTTTATGATGTCAGAGCGTCAGGCATGGATATCTAATATTCTATTTGCACTGGTTAATATTCCACTAGTGTGGCACCTTTTTGAGACACATGAAGCCATCAGATTCTCCGTAACATTCTCATTGGTCAGTGCGTATTCGGCTATTTTTCTTCATGTAGTAGCCAGGCAATATAATGAACTGCAAAAACAGGCGATTACAGACAAGCTAACAGATTTGTACAATAGAACACTTCTTATAGACTCTTTGGAGCAGGCGATAAGTCAAGCTAGTCGAACAAATACTCCATTCACACTAATCATCATGGATATTGATCATTTCAAGAAGATTAATGATGAGCTAGGCCATGAGATTGGCGATCACGTCCTTATGCAGCTGGGGGTGTTCTTAAAGGATTTTCTTCGAGACAGTGACAAAGCATTCAGAATCGGCGGAGAAGAGTTTTTGATTCTGCTCTACAATACCGATGAAACCAATAGCATCAACATGGTAGAAAAAATGCGAAAGGGTATTGAAAATCTTTCATTAATACCCGGTCGTACGATAACAGTTAGTATTGGAGTGGCCGGCCTGGGTTCAATAAGAGACTGGAAGCATTGGATGAATATCTGCGACAAGAATCTATATGAGGCCAAGAGTAGCGGCCGCAACAGGGTAGTTGTTTGTAAAGCGTAGGAGGAGATAGTAAGGAGGCAGGTCTTTGATTGGTGAATCCTGCTAATTTAGGTTTTACAAAACGTCTAATCAGTACCAGGTAAGGGGGTACCCCATAGCCCGAATGTTAAGACTGGAATTTGCCGTAGCGCTTTACAACATCACCTCATGCGGAGAACGCATGGAATCCATTTTAGAAGATGATGAGGATAATCAGCAGTTTCCTCTATTGCTGGATAAGGGTTGTGGTACCTATAACTAGGCATGCCATGCTGACTGTCAGATGAGTAATCACTAACATCTGTTTGTCGAAACTCCAGATGCCAACCAAACAAGCTGGATTGTGGAGGGGGCATGGTTTCTAGCAGAGTAAAGGCTAGAGAGGCGTTCTTAAATTTAACTTAATACGTTATTAACGCCGTCGATTCTGCCTATTCCTTTTCACATACAAGACAGATACTACGATTATAAAAATACTCCCAAGAAGAATCCACGGCCAAGGGCACCAGGGAAAACAGACAAGCACCAATTCTCTGAAACGATCACATATCCAACATTGCAATATTCCACGATACTCTTGCCACTCGCCAGTTATATTTGAGGACGTGTAATCGAAGTTTGGCAAAAGCAGTGTGTCCATTCTGACAGTCTCGGCAGAGATCCTCACAACGTTGTCATGAACGTTTTGACCGGGGGCATTTGGGACCGGTTGATAAAAGACCCAGTAATCATATTGCTCATTACTTTGTGAATTTCTAGCGTAAAAAGAGGCGATGGTTTTTCGGTCAGACGACAATGTCACAGCAACATCTACAAAATGATCATGTAAATCGCTAAATATGATTGGATCAACTTGCGGTATGTAATCACCCCCGATGATTCGGAAAGAATCAATATCACTGCTCGTTGCCTGCCCTGCCTGAGTGGCTGAATCACTCAACTTAATTTCAGCTAAAAATGGTTTATGCTTGGTTTGTAATACTCCGCCCGTTACAACAAATTGATATGTCGTTGAGGCTTGTGTGGAATTCGCAAAAAGAACAACCAGAACAATCAGGATCAGTTTAGAAAGCAATTTTGAACAGATCATCGTATGAATATCCCTATCTTTTCCCCAGTTGCCCCTGAACCCAGGATCACCAAGCTCTTGCAAGTAGTGGCTAGGTCGAAACAACTTCCTTAATCATCTATGTGATGAAAGCATGGCTGTCATTATTAGTAGTATAAACTATAAACTGGACTCCCATTGTTAGAGTAGAGCTGTAGGAACTAAAAAGGAATAATCCGGGACACCCAACATTTAAAACTATAATAACCCTTATAAATTAATAGCATATCTTTTGGTGTCGCTAGTTTGTGGTTTACTGACGGCTTGCGAATAGTTGCGTTAAAAGAATGTTACGTTCTGGCTGTATTTAACGGGTGTCCCCAAATGATTACCGAATTTTTTTTGAAAAAGCATCGTAAAGCAGAGAGCCGCGGTTAGAAAAAACTTACAACTCATCAGTATCTTAAATAGGTGGGGAGAGAAACTCCCCTCTCCCCTTGCAGGATAGGGGTGAATAAACACCCTATTTTCCCAAACAATCAGCAGGATAAATATGAACGATCAGTGCGGTTTTTCTCTTTCAATCACATGAAACGCTTCGCGTACACCCTCTCCCCAACCCCTCTCCCGAAAAGGGAGAGGGGCTTTCAGAGTTGTTCTGAGAAGGTTGAAAGTTAATGGGGCAGCAGTGGGTACTGACCCCTTTTCTCTTTTCTTCCCAATGAGCAGTGAAAATAACCTAGTAGCACAATTATTGTTATACGTATCACTTGCTTATCTTATGTTTTAACTTCATCTAAATGATACAGAAAGCACCAAACCAGTTTGCAATCATCCAGCGCCACCGGCATAATCTACCCCTATCAACTCTCGTCACGAGCAACTTTAAATTGTCGTGACATCCAATGCACCGCAACGGTGCTGTCTACATATACCCGGTTATTACTATGTATCGGCTAGATGCAAGATCGACTATGGTCGGTCTTCGCTTACATCGCACGCTGAGTGCAATATTGGATTCGCGCAAGCACGCGACGCAGGGGGGGCCGCACATTCGCCCCAACTACCTTCCCCAGTTCTGTGGACAATCCCGCACCACTATCCGCGCACGCCATTATGCCTCACTGATCGGCCGTCTTTGTGTCGGTGGTAACTGACCACCTAAAGAACCACTCTATCCATCTTTTAGTGCATAGAGGTTATTAAGCCAATCGCTTCATCCTTCAATGCATTTTCATAAGAAATTCAAGGTATTGATGTATGTATAAACAAAAAAGGTATCGTTTAGCGTCCGTTTTGGCAGCATTCGCCTTCGCCCTGGTTGGCGAAGCCCAGGCACTGGAGTTCGATTTCTACGGCTCTTTACGTTTCCATGCCGAGGCGGTCAATCCCGATGACGACGCCAGCCTCGACTCCTACACCGGTTGGCGTGATGCCTATTCCCGTCTCGGCTTTAATGCCACCCATGTAGTGAACGATAAGATAACCGCCTACGGTAAACTCGAGTTGCCCCTGGATGTGCCGAACAAGGCGGTGCAGGACCCCTGGGATCAGGAGGAGGATATTCGCGTTGGCAAGATTGGTATCAAAGGTGACTTCGGTAACGTCTCCATCGGCCAGATGTGGATGCCCTACTACAACGCCATCGCCTACCCGGTAGACATGTTTAGTAGCTACTACAGTGGTTTCGCCACCTATACCACTTTCCGCAAGGGCGATACTATCGCCTACTACTCGCCCAGCTTTAGCGGCCTCACAGGTTCCCTCGGCTACAGCCTGGACAATGGTGCAGCCAAGGCCAATGGCAATCAGGACGATCGTCTGCAGGCCACCCTTAGCTACAGCCAGGGCAGCTTGACCGTCTCCGGCGGTTTCGACGATCTGGGTGGTAGCGAGGATCAGGTCATCCTAGGTACCTCTCTTATGTGGCAGGCTACTGACGACCTCTACATCGGCGCCAAGTACGAGCAGTTCAGCAGCGACATCAACACAGGCTACGGGGAAGATGGCGACCATGCGATGAACCTTTATGCCGGATATACCCTGGGCAAGAACACCTTCAAGGCCATGCTAGCTGACGTGGATCAATATGGGGAAACCATCATCCATCTCGGCTGGGACCACCAGTACCAGAGTGACCTCAAGTTTTTCGTCGAGTTCTACAGCGAAGACGAAACTGCAGCCATCACCGAAGAGTATGGCGGCATGAACGAAACCTGCTGGAGCTGCGACGGCGGACAGGTGATCGCCGCCGGTCTGCGCTTCGATTTCAAGGCTCCCTGACCATTAAGTGTCACCAGGATCTGCTCTGGGTAGATCCTGGGTTCTACAGCCAGTACTTCCTGCCAAAGAGTGGGAACCCGCAACCCTGACACAGGAGTCATTTATGCCAGATCGCTACGATACAGATTATGAGATAGGACAGGACAACATACGAAACTGGGGCATGGATTTCCACAACCCTGTCTTCATCATCTCCGCTCTGCTGGTACTGATGTTCGTCATCGGCACCCTGTTATTTCCCAGCGAAGCAAAACAGGGCTTCGACAGCTCCAAAGCCTGGTCGATCAACAACTTCGACTGGCTTTTTCTGGTCGCTGGAAACATCTTCGTTATCTTCTGCTTGATGCTGATCGTTCTACCTGTAGGCCGCATACGGCTTGGTGGCGTCGATGCCAAGCCTGAGTTCTCAACGATATCCTGGTTCGCCATGCTATTCGCTGCTGGTATGGGCATAGGTCTGATGTTCTGGAGTGTGGCAGAACCAGTCGCCTACTACACCGATTGGTGGGGCACACCGCTGAATGCCGCCAAGGGCACCCCTGAAGCAGCCGAAATGGCTATGGGCGCCACCATGTTCCACTGGGGGCTGCACCCTTGGGCCATCTACGCAGTAGTGGCGCTTTCGCTGGCCTTCTTTACCTATAATAAGGGACTTCCACTGACCATCCGCTCGGCCTTCTTCCCATTTATCAAAGATCGCTCCTGGGGTTGGTTCGGTCATGTGATTGATATCATCGCCGTTATGGCCACCATCTTTGGACTCGCCACCTCCTTGGGCTTTGGTGCTCAGCAGGCAGCTGGTGGTCTCAACTATCTTTTTGATATCCCTAACAGCATCAATACCCAGATCGCCATCATCATTGGTGTCACCTCGGTCGCTATAGTTTCAGTGGTGCGCGGTCTAGACGGAGGTGTCAAGATTCTCAGTAACTTCAACATGGCACTGGCCCTTCTTCTATTGCTTTTCGTCATCATCATGGGCGCAGGAATGGGCTTCTTCGGCAACCTCTACGACACCGCCGGCGCTTATGTGAAGAACATCATCCCCCTGAGCAACTGGATGGGTCGGGAAGATGAGAAGTTCTACCACGGTTGGACTGTCTTCTATTGGGCCTGGTGGATCTCATGGTCACCCTTTGTCGGCATGTTCATCGCCCGCGTCTCCAAGGGTCGTACAGTGCGCGAATTCCTCATCGCTGTGTTGCTGGTGCCCACGATTATCACCATGATATGGATGACCGCCTTCGGCGGTAGTGCTCTGGACCAGATTCAGGCTAACGTGGGACAGCTGACCGGAGGCATCAGTGATGTTTCGTTGGCGATGTTCCATATGCTCGAGAACATCCCGCTGACCACCTTCTCCTCCATTGTCGGTATCGTGCTGGTGTTGGTCTTCTTTGTCACCTCTTCCGATTCCGGCTCTCTGGTCATCGACAGCATCACCGCTGGCGGCAAGCTGGACGCCCCGGTACCCCAGCGCATCTTCTGGGCTGCTATGGAGGGCTTGATCGCCGGCGCTCTGCTGTTCGGCGGCGGTGCTGACGCCCTAGGCGCGCTGCAGGCTGCAGCAATCAGTGTTGGCCTGCCCTTCACGCTGGTACTGCTGGCCATGTGTGTCGCGCTCTACATGGGACTCAAACACGAAGAGCGATTCGTTCTCAACAGCAAGTAGCGTAGATCAATTTGAGCTGCTACGGAGGGCTCACGGAACCGGTCCCCAAACGGGGGCCGCTATCCTACCGAGAGTGAAATAATCCGGGACATCCAACATTTAAAACTAAAATAACCTATATCGTTTGGAGGGGTCGGAGTCGAGAGCACCCATAGCGCGAATCACCTCGAAAAAACTCAAGTGCATCTCTCTAGCAGGGTAATCCGTTCTCGATTCGACTCCGCCCCCGGAGTTCTGGGGTGTCCCCGAATGATTCTTGATAGAAACACGACCGGGCTTGATTCGGATACGCGAAGCCGCGAAACGGAACCCTCGGCTGCAATTCAACCACAGGCCGCTACTGCTGGATCTGGGAGAAAAAGGTGTTTGTTCTTCCTATACGCCACACCTTATTCACTACAATGCGGAAGAGGTACTACGAATATAGTGTACTTTTAACTTGAATTATAATTCTCTAAACGGATCGAGATATCAATACTTTAGAATATAAAAATGACAGGATAATTGTATCTCTGGCCTGTCTTTTAAAAATCATATTGTTAGGGATTTCAAGCCTGCCCTTGCTCGGTGTTGCGGCTCTTGACAAGAGAACAACCATTGCCTGCGAGCTGCGCCCCGAAGGAAGTGCCCTTGGGGTGCGCCTTGATCAAGGGCAGGCTTGAAACCCTAGAGACGACATACTTAGTCGCCGAGTTAATAGTAAGTATTAGTAAACTTTTTCTTTTATCCCTTACGAGAAGCGCGAGAAAGAGAGCGCATAGAGGCAAGACCGATAAATCCCAGTGAAAACAGTAGGAGTGTACTGGGCTCAGGTACATCAGTTGTACGACTTGTTACCAAAACATTATCAAGATTCACATTGACCGAAGGATCCAAACCAGTTCCACCAAGTGCAGGAGCTAGAGAAAACCGAAAGGATTCGATATCTTCACCGCTTGTGGAGAAAGAACGAGTCCCCATCAATCCATTGTTAAGCCAAAACGACATCGATCCGACAGCCAGATCATACTCTAATGTTACGTGGTAGCTTGTAGTGTCGGCAAAACTGCCCCCATTGATTGGTTGAACAAAGGGTGCCCAGTATTGAACTCCTCCGGTTCCGCCATTGAAGGATAAATTTCTCACTTGAGGCGTGTCTGCAAGTAAGGTAAAGGCATAGTTGGATTCGTTTAAGTTAGATGAGAAAAAGTCAAAATTGATTTGATAGTTGTCATACCCTTGCCCCATATTCAACCGAATCTGTTCGTAGGTTGATGTGTTTGCATTGAAATGAAGAGATGGGTCAGAAAGACCTGCGAATGTACTTTCAACTGTTGGTGTACCAAAATTGATACGACTTATCTGATCGCTGGCGCTGCCTATTGATGGTGCTGACCCAACAGTGTGTGTTGGTGACGAGAAATCGATGTCGTAATGTGTGATGAGCGCCGCCTCTGAAACGAGAGGGATTAAAAGCAGACTTCCAGCCACTGTTATCGACTCTATTAACTTTTTCAACTTATTATCCTCTTACTACACTTCCAAAAAACCTTTTCTATGAATTGGAAACTACAGCAGCCAACACGTAAAATAGACGCTTCAGTGGGTGACTTAGTCCTATGGAATAAACACCATTGGTTAGGTTTAAGAATATCAATTACGAATAAAACTACTGTAAAAACCAGATCCCTAATTAAACATCGATATATACGCAATTAACATACCACCATTGGTTATCTAATATAATCAGGTGGTTATAATCTGACAGCATGAATTCGTGTAAAGAATATCGACAAATAGTGAATTTAATTCACATAATGGAGAGCACACTTCGGCCTGTCTTTTAAAAATCATATTGTTAGGGATTTCAAGCCTGCCCTTGCAGGTTTGGGTACGAAGGCGGGCGGTCCAGTGGCTAGGTTCACTCCATCAATGACTGGCGATCGATTCGGATCAAAGAATCAGTCTGCTTTCTGGAACAACAGCTCCAGGTAATTTCGGCATTGAATCAGTTGCTCCGAGGCCAGTTTGGGCTCGTTCATGATCTTCGCGAGGATGAATGCACCCTCGAAGGTGGTGAGTACATGATCGGCGGCCTGCGATGATTCAACTGGGATGCGCGGGGGGTACTGTTCGGCAACGGTATCGATCAGTTTGCTTAATTGCTGGCGCCAGTAACGAGTCATCGTTTCCATCGTGCCGAGTATGTCGCGCGAGATCGCGCCGCTCTGGTAGCAGTAGGATGCGTACAGGCAGCCGGGAAACGGCTCTTCGAGCTGTTCGGTCATCTCGATAAATAATCCGACAAAGATCAACAGTTGCTGTAACGGATCGCGAGATAGCTGCTGGGCCTTATTCATATAGGCCGTGAAGTGATCCCGGTCCTCGCTGGCATAACGTTCGAGTAGCGTTTCGGCGAGCTCGTGCTTGGTCTTGAAGTGATAGAAGAAGGTACTCTTGGTCACGTCAGCCTGCTCAATGACCTTTTCCACCGAGGTACCAGATAGTCCGACGCTCAACACCATTTGCTGGGCGACATCCATGATTTTATTGCGCGTCAGGTTTCCATCTTTAGGCATGTTAAGTGTTCGGTGGCTATTTATCGTGGTAACAAATCATACCAAACCGCTTTGTTTTTGTACCGCCAGTCAGAATAAACAGGCAACAGCTGGCATTATTATCGATGAAACAGGCGGGTAAAAATAATATTCATAATAATCAATGAGTTAAAATTACAAAATAATTTTCGATTCGATAGTGACGCCATAACTTTCCGGTCGCTAGACTTTCCTCTATCAATCAACCATCCCAAACGGAGGAGAAAACCATGTGTAACGCCTGTATCCCAATGCTTAATGAATCCCTGTCGGTAGACGATTTTGCCGACCAGTTACTCGGCATGTTGAACCAGGGCGCCATGTCGCTGATGGTTTCGATCGGACACCGCACCGGTTTGTATGATCTGCTGGACGAGCTCAGCTGGGCCACATCTGAACAAATCGCCGCACGGGGCGCGTTAGACGAACGATATGTACGCGAATGGCTCGCGGCAATGGTCAGCGCCGGGATCGTGCAATACCAGCCAACCAGCGAGACATACCTGCTACCTGACAGCCACGCTGAATTGCTGTGCCGCCGGTCCGCACCGGACAATATTGCAGTGTTCGCCCAGTATATCGGCATGCTCGGCAAGGTCGAGGACCAGGTCATCGAGTGTTTTCGTCACGGGGGTGGGGTCGGTTATGAACAGTTCCCCAATTTTCACGGAATCATGGCAGAGGATAGTGGTCAGACCGTGCTTGCCGCGCTCGACGAACACATCCTGCCACTGGTCGATGGTGTGGAACAGCGACTGGAGCGGGGTATCCGTGTGCTCGATGTCGGCTGTGGGCGAGCCTGTGCTTTGCTGCACCTGGCACAACGCTTTCCGCGATCTGAGTTTCATGGTTATGACCTGTCACAGAAAGCTCTCCAAGACGCGCGCGAGCAAGCCTGCGAAAGGGGCCTTGAGAATATCTTTTTCGAGCAACGTGATCTGACCCATTTCAACCGTGATGTCAGTCTCGAACTGTTCGACCTGGTGACCGCGTTCGATGCCATCCATGACCAGGCCGCACCGCAAAACGTGCTCGATGGAATTTTCCGTACGCTGAAGTCTGGTGGCCAGTTCCTGATGCAGGATATCCGTGCCTCAAGCCATCTGGAAAACAACGCCGATCATCCTATCGGTCCATTGCTTTATACCCTGTCGACGATGCATTGCATGACAGTTTCGCTAGCACAGGGCGGGGCCGGACTTGGTACCATGTGGGGTGAGGAAAAGGCAGTTGAAATGCTGCACCTGGCAGGGTTTGACCAGGTCGAAGTCAACCAGCTCGACCATGATTTTCAGAACAACTTTTATGTCATGCAGAAGTGAAAGGCAAAGGGGCGAGAATTTTTTCAATCTCCCGTCCCGTGCTCTTTAGGTATAAAAAGGAGTCCCAAAAATGAACATTTCTGAAGCCTGAAAAAGTGATTGTCGTGCCAATGCCGAACTCGCGATGATCGCGGGTGAGGGGATACCCGCATACTTCTGGGAGCAGTCTCGGCAGGAAGGCGAAGAGTTATACGACGTAGGTGCACGCAACGCGGCATCTGAAGATGAAAACTTCTCTTACCGCAATGCCTGGTTGGCGAAGATCGACGACAAGATCACAGGAATGCTCCTGGCTTATCGCCTGCTGGAGCCCAGCCATCCGGCTGCGCTCTAGTCTCGCTACAGGTGTTTGACGGGAACACCGGAGCCATGCGCCTGTACGAACGATTGAGGGCATTATTCTCTTTCAAATGATGTCTGACCTGATTGCTCATGATGATTACCAGAATGCGTCGTCCGGTGGCTCGGCCTGGCTTGAGAGCGACAAGGGTGATTGTAATCTGCGGATGCTCCGTGGCGGTTCCTGGGGCGTCAGACCGAGGTACCTACGGTCCGCGAACCGCGGCTGGATCGACCCGGACGAATGGTACAACGACCTGGGATTTCGTCTCGCCCAGGACCCATAACTCTTTATACTCTTTTCTTTTACCCTTTGGGGATCCAGGGTGCGTAACCACTTGGTCGAAAGACAGACAAGTTCACTGCTGTCATGTCAGATGAATTCAACATCGATATTAGAATTTCTTCCAAACAATTTTTAGCATAGGTTCCCACGCTCCTGTGAAGGTAGATAAGGAGCGTGGAAATGAGATCGCGGGCTTTTATTCAGTCATTAAGGGGCTACACTCTCAGACAACGGATCGATAACTAAACTTATAAACACCACTTGGGATGAAGGGATAACATGCCAAACCATAACGACAACCACGAATCAGGAATAGCCTCCCACCTACGCATACCTGCACCACCCGGCAGCCAGCTCGAGCTGCGTTTTGCCGATATCCTGCAGCGGGACTGTTACGACCCTCATACCTGGCGTCGTGAAACCCTGACTGCGGTGGTGGGTGAACCGGGCTGGTTCGAGATCGATCTCGACACCCTGGGCCTGGTGGACGGCGACTACGAGTATGAGTTCATCAAGGACGGCGCGGTCGACAACCCCATCGCCGACCCCTATGCGGTCCATATCAACCGCTTTGGCGGCTATCGCGGGATCTTTCAGATTCGCAATGGCCGGCGTTGGCAGCAACCGTTCAGCTGGGAGGATGAGTTCACCCCGGGGAACGAGTTGAAGAACAACCACAAGCTGGTGATCTACGAGATGCCCATGCGCTGGATGGAGAGTGCGCCGGAGAAGGCACGCCAGGTGGGGCTCGGCACCTTCGAGAAGGTGGTGTTTGCCCATCTCGACCGGCTCAAGACCCTGGGCATCAATGCCATCGAGCTGCTGCCGGTGCAGGATTCCCCGGATACTCTCAACTGGGGTTACGGAACCCGCTTCTTCTTCGCTCCTGACATCGATATGGGGCTGCCGGTGGAGCTCAAGTTCTTCGTCAAGCAGTGCCATCGGCGGGGGATACGGGTGATCTTCGATGTGGTGATGAACCACGCTCGCAACTGTCCCTTAGCGCAGCTCGACTACACTCGCTTCTTCCTTTCCAACGAGGATGAGGAGCGCGCCCATCGGGGTGAGGATTATGGCGCAAAACTGTTTCGTTACTGGCCTGATCAACAGGGTCTAATGCCGACCTGGGATTTTCAGCTACGCATGGCCGAGTACCTGATCACCGAGTATCACGCCGATGGCTTCAGGATCGATGAGTTCAAGGGCATCAACCACTGGGAGTTCATCCAGCGGTTTCGCGATCATGCCTGGCATGTCCATCAGCAGGCCTTTCCCGACAGGCCCTTTCTCGTTATCGCCGAGGACTCCTGGCGGCGGGCTGTGATCACCCATCAACGGCCACAAAATCCTAACGGCCGCAAGGTCACCGACTCGATGTGGAATTTCGCCTTTCGCGATGAGTTGCGTCGCACCTTTTCCGGTGATCTGCATACGGCATGGGGAGAGCCCTCGCGGCGGGAGCGTATGCGCTGGATGGTTACTGGCAGCCAGACCTGGAATGACTGGAATCGTCAGGCCGAGCCCGGTTTTTATGATCTCTCCCAGGCGGTCAACTACCTGACATCCCACGATGTGGAGAACGATGACGAAAAGCGCATCATGAATTATCTTTTAGCGCCGCTATTGGATGAGCGTGGTTATCGCGGTACGGTGGACGATATCCGTTGGGTCACCGATCATCTGGAGAGAGGCGCCGACGATCTGCAACGCTTCCTCCACGGCCTGGCTCTGGAGCGCCTGCGTAGCGCCTTCTGCCTGTTACTGACATCAGTGGGCATACCGATGATCCTGGCCGGTGATGAGTTTGGCGATGTGCATGACCTTGACCATCACAATTGGCGCATGAAGATGTCCGATCCGGTGGACTGGCAGCGCCTCGATGCCTCCCCCAATAACCAGGATTTGTGGAACAAGGTCGCAGAGTTGATTGCGCTGCGCACCGAACATCCGGCACTGACCCGCAATGAAACGGCGTTTATCCATTTCCATAACGATTTCGATCACAACCAGGGAGCCAAGGTGTTTGTCTACTGTCGCACCCGTGGGGTCCCACTGGGCGCTGATAACCAAGTTGTTGTGGTCGGCAACATCGGGCCGCACGCTTTTACCGGTTATAACCTCTCTTGGTATTGGATGGATCTGGACTCAGTGAAGGAGATCGCGCCGCCACAACAGCGTGAACGTTTGGAACAGAATGATGCGGGCTCAGTGCGGTTGTCATTGGCCCCTTATCAAGTCAGGGTGTTTGTTACCTGATAGGCTGATGGAATATACAGGGTTTGCTATCTGAGAGTAATCCGAGACACCCAACAGTTAAAACTCAAATAATCCATATAAATTAATAGCTTTTCTTTTGGTGTGGTTTATTGACTGCTTGCGAATAGTTTCGGAAAAAATATGTTCCGTTACAGCTGTATTTGTTGGGTGTCCCCAATGTTTTCCCCAATGTTTTACAATGTTATTAGCAGTTGGAATTGTGCGGTGCTGTTGCATGGCTGCACTAAATATCAGGGACTTAGTCAGGCCATCAGTCAGCAGAATGATATCTGCCATCTGTTCGGATGCCTCGATCTCCATATCACTATATTATAAAGTTTGTCATCATCATCGTTACGATGAGAAGCAGAATAGTTGTAAAAGAACCACCTGTTTCTCATCGTAAGAAGTTAAAAATACCCGGTCACATTTCCAAACTGTAGCTAGCGAAATCTGTTTTATTATCTTCAGGTGCAAATGAATAGCCCGACTTATTAACCCCGGTCACAGTTAACGTATAGGTACCAGGAGTGTTGGCAGGTATTTTAAAATTTGCCTTGTTTTTGCTCTTGTTATTACTGGATTGAGTGACAGTTGAACCATCCGGGAGCGTCCATATCGCCTCTACAACCGCATCGTAGACAGGTTCTCCGTTTTCATCCTTTAGTTGCACGACTCCTGTGACGAGATTTTTATTATCTCTGTATTTCATGGAAATTTGATCGACTGAGAGACATTGATTCAAACAATCAACACTCCCAGGTGGTGAAGGGGCAAGTATCTTGATATTGACTGAACTGTTTGTTGATGCGCCTGAATTATCTGTCACAGTAAGTGTGGCGGTGTATCCACCACTCACAGTATAAGTATGACTGATGTTAGGTTCTGTGGAGATCACACCATCGCCAAAATTCCATTCGTAACTAACTATTCCACCATCTGGGTCGAAAGAACCAGCTGAATTGAAATCAATCATTGACGGTGCAACACCGGATGTGGTGTTGGTATTTATGATCGCAACAGGTATTTGATTACTTGCGCCAGCAACATTGAGACTGGCAAGCGCACTTCCACCCGTTGTGGTATCAAAGGTATAACCAACTTTAATAACATCTATGACTTCCAAAGTGTACACGCCTGGTGCTCCACCCGTGTAGAGTCTGAACTCAGCACGCAGTCGCGTACCGATACGTGCATATTGCAGAACAGTTGACCCATCTGGGCGTGTCCAGAGACCGTGTACGGTGGATGACCTGGCAGCGCCAGCAGTACCTAATTCATCAATTAATTTAACTGTTCCGCTTATTGAAGTACCTAGATTAGTCAGGTTGTTACTGTAAATTGACAAACAATTACTTGTGCAATTCGCAGAATAAGCCGTGTTAATGCCCATACTCATGGACATGAAAATAATCAACAATAAATAGTGCTTCATTTTGTATAATAGAGTCATTTTAAACCTCATGTATGCACAAGAAATATGTAGCGGATTTCAGTTTAAAACG
This sequence comes from Candidatus Thiodiazotropha sp. AKAK3, assembly GCF_058244645.1. Lineage (NCBI taxonomy): Bacteria > Pseudomonadati > Pseudomonadota > Gammaproteobacteria > Chromatiales > Sedimenticolaceae > Candidatus Thiodiazotropha > Candidatus Thiodiazotropha sp. AKAK3. The sequence goes on along the minus strand of NZ_JBSYOQ010000003.1, from coordinate 13,234 downwards.
AATATCCGAATGAACAGGTAGACAACCACTTCAAGCCATAATTATCAAAGTCATGATAAGCTAAATCTATGTTATAAAAACAGGCAAAGCCTACTACCTAAATACATTTAATAGCGTGGCATGCTTAACATTTTCTTAAGCGCGCTGATTATTTTCCATTTGGGTTATAAAAGTGAGATCAAGATCAAGAATCTTAGAGAATTACTCTATGCATAATCCAAAAAGTGGAAAAGTAAATAAAGGATTCTCTCAACAAATATCGCCCTATTCTTAATAAAGAGTTAAGTTATTACCTGAAAGGTAGAAACAACATGGAGATTGTTATGACAAGAGCTCGTCAAACACTAGTGAGCTTGAAAGCTACGCCTTTTTTTACACTGTATTCCCAGCTGTGTACGTCGTACCTGGTAATGTAGATCTCAATCTCATTCAGGCATCAATAGCGGAAACCCCTGAAGACTCATACTTCACATCAATACAGCAACATATCAAAGTCTTTATTCATCTACAGAATTCAGAAAAACAAAACATATGGACAAAAATCAGTCTATAGGGCTTCCCCTTTGTGAAATCAAAAGGAGATGAACCTTTTTTCAGTAGTTGGGGCTATGGAGCGGATAAAGGCTTATACTCAATCCTTGGAAAAGTGTTGGTTCCAAAGGTTGAGTGCAGTGAAAAGAAAATATCGTCTAGTAGTCGTTTGGTAGGGAGTTATGCTCTCATAATATCTATGTGTATTAGATTCCAGTATGTTTAAAAGTTTGGGTGTCCCTGAAGTTATCTGCTTGGTTTCATGGGTATTCACAATATGTGCGCTCTCGACTCTGACCCTTGATGTTACGTCACAGGATTCAGTTACATTTGGTGGGGCATGGCCCCACCCTACGGTTGAAAAAACATCTGACCATTGTTGGAAGTCAGTAGATACCCGATTACCTGGATGTCACCGTGCTATCGCTCCGGGGTCGGAGTCGAATAGAGAGCGGAGTGGATTGCTAGAGAAACGCACTTTTTTTTTCGAGTGTATTCACGGTATGTGTGCTCTTGACTCCGACCCCGGATGTTTTTAGGCTTTCCAGCCAAGGAGTGCGAGCCCGCCTGATACGATCAATCCGCCCAGCATGCGTTGTCGCCAATGTTCTCGTTCCCGATACAGGGTGATCGATAGTATGACAGCCAATACAATGCCGACGTTGGTGAACGAAACGACATGCGATGCCGGCAAATCACGCATCGCCCTGACAACCAACGCATAAGCGGTACCGATAAAGAGTCCGCCTGTCAGTATGTAGATCCAGGCTGGCCGAGTTGGCGGCACCCATCGTTTCGTCTCCTTGTGTTGTACGATGGATAGGCCAATGAATGATGCCGCGTAACCAACGGTGATGAACCCCAGTTGCTCAGAAAAACCAGGCAGATAAGGTACGGCGAACTTGTCGCTCAGAGAATAGATGCTGGTCGCAAATGCGGCGGTTACCGTCCAGGGTAGGGCGTGGCGAGTATCACCCTTGCGGGAAGAGACGGCCAATATCCAGAGTCCGGTCACGCTGATGCCAATGGCGATAATTTCCCATGGCGCCAGGCGTTGCGAAAAAAACAGCCAGGCCCACAAGGCGATCAGGATAGGGGAGCTTCGCGCCAAGGGGTAGACCAGGGCGACTGGGGCAAAATGATAGGCGCGTCTCAGTGCAATGAAATAGAGGGTATTGGCCAGTGCCGTTGTTATCAAGGCGAAGACCAGTGTTAAGCTCCAGTGGGCATTCGCTAGCAGATGCCAGATGGCGTAGGGCCCGAGCAAAACGAGATGAGCTAGCAGGCCCCACCACAGGTAGTTGGCCTTGCTATCCACGTGTCGCGCCAGCAGGTTCCAGGCGACATGCATCAGCACCGAGGCACCAATCAGAAAATAGGGATTATCTAACACCTGGCTCACGGTAACGCTGACATGCCGTCATGCCCTACGATGATATGCGGAGGCAACTTGTGATGATTGTCCTTGAGCCATATAGCGAAGGCGTGCCCGATGTGTGTCAGTACTGTGCGCATAGGTTGCAACGTCTCAACAATCGCCAAAACATCATCAAGATTGTTATGCCCCTGTTTGTCGCTGCCGGGAACGAAACTGCAGTCTATGACCATTAACTCAAGAGATTGCTGAGCCAGCAGGGCTTCTGTTTTGGGCGGCAAACCCTTGGTGTCCGTTAGATAGGAGATACGCGTTTGCCCGTGCTCAAACAGGTAGCCAAAGGTAGGTTTCGAGTGAATGAGTGGTAGCGGCGTGATTCGCAGATCGTCCAACTCCAATGTTTCAAACTTTCGTAGAGGTAGAAACTGAAGTATGCCGGGATGTTTGTAGAGATCCGCGCAGCCTTCCGAGTCTGGTGGTGTATAGACGGCGACTCTTTCCCCAATACCCCAGCGAAGGTGAAACAGACCCTGTACGTGATCGGGGTGAAAGTGGGTCAGAAAGATACCATCCAAGGTACCGGATGGGAACCTTTGGTTCAGCCCTGTCTGTCCGGCATCCAGCAGGAATCGCTTGTCACCAACCTCAAGCAGTCCACTACAGGAGGAGCGCTGCACTGTTTTGTTTTCCCGTGCCTCTAGGCAGTGCTCACAGTCACAGCCGTATAGAGGCACTCCGGCTGCATTGCCGGTACCCAGCAGGGTCAGGCGCATGCCTGTGACCTCTGACCTTGTATCAACTGTACGAGATTTTCACCGGCCTCGGCGAGCGGGCCGTTATTGTCAATACGAATCAGCCTGGGATGATTGGTCAGTGAATCCAGCTCTGCAGCCAGCGACAGGCGCTTTTCTATCTCCTCACTGCTTTCACGGCCACGTGCGGCGAGGCGCTTGCGCAAGCTGTTGCTGTTGGCGGAGATGAGTACCGGTGCGAGTTGCGGATAGTTGCTGGCAGCGTCTTGCAGATAGGCGCGCGAGCCATTCATAACCACACTCAATCCCTGGGCCAGCCACTGATTGATTTCGATGCCTATGCCGTACCAAGTCTGGTGACTGTGCCATTGCATGGCGAAGCAGCCCTTACGGCTTCGGCAGTGGAACTCATGGGTAGTCAGGGCGATGTGGTTTTCTCCACCGGCATCTGCCGCGCGCGTGATGTAGCGGTGGGCGAAAATGACCGCTACATCAGGGGGCATGTGTGCGCGTGCGTAGCGGAGCAGGCTGTCCTTGCCCACGCCAGAGGCGCCGATGATGTAGAACAACTCAGCCATGGTCGTACTGAACAGCGAAGGCCTGCTTGCCGCCGGACCAGACTCGGGTAACCTGGGGCAGGCCTCCAGGTTGACCAACGGCGATCAGATCCGCCCTGCGGCCAACCTCAATCTGGCCGCGGTCATGAAGTTTGCCGGCCTTGGCCGGATTGGCCGTGACCAGGCGCACGGCCGCCGGTAGATCGAGATCGGAACCCTCGGCAATCTTCATCACCGCAACGATCAGCGCAGCGGGCGCATAATCGGCACACAGGCAGTCGGCCACGCCTTCGTGAATCGCCTCGATGGCCTTCATGGAGCCGGACTGACTTTTACCGCGCAGAATATTTGGTGCGCCAAAGATGGTCGACATGCCGGCTGCCTTGGCTGCTTTGGCCGCCTCGAGGGTGATCGGGAATTCCGAGATATCGGCGCCGATGCCGCTCATGGTGGAGACGCGATCTGCTGAATCATCGTCATGACTGGCAACGGAAATACCTGCAGCATGTGCCACATCGGCCAGTTCCTGCATGCGCGCAAAGGCACCGCTGGCGGCTTCGATCTTGCGCTCGATGATGACTTCCACTTCGTCGGCCGTCTTTTTATAAGTACGGGTCAGGTAGTTCTGGTATGCGGCCATGTCCTTGAACTGCCCCTGGCCCGGTGTGTGGTCCATCATCGAAATCAGGTGCATCGATTTGTCTTGTAACAGCGACTTGAGTATCGGCAGTCCGCTCTGGTCGGTAATTTCGTAACGACAATGAACCCGGTTGTCCACCAGTCCATGGGGATGCCATTCGTGTACGGCACGGGCAACCTGGGCAGCGAATACGTTGTTGCGGACACCAAGTTCGTCATTGGCAAATGAGAGTGCGTGGTAAACAGTCGTAATGCCTGCGGCGGCATTGCGCTTGTCGGCTTGCGCGCAAGCAAAGTCGAGCGGAAAGTGGACATTGGGTCGGGGTTCGACCTCTTTTTCCAGTGCATCACAGTGGAGGTCGATCAACCCCGGCATCAGCCATTGATTGTTCAGATCGATGACCTTGTCGGCGGTTGTGCTTTCCGGGTTGATGGCCGTGATGAGCCCGTCTTCAATCATGACATCAGCCTTCTCCAGTACCTCTTCGGTCAGTACGACACGGGCATTTCTCAGACAGCTTTTCATCAGGCGATTTCCTCTAAAAGTGTTTCATTCAGCGTCGGTGTTTCAAGTTCAACCACCCGGTCGGCGATGCGCGTGACCAGTTCGGGTTGGTGGAAAATGGCCAGCATGGCCACACCTTCGTGCTTCAGATTTTCAATCAGGCCGACGACGCGGTCTGTGGTTTTCGGGTCAAGGCTGGCCGTTGGTTCGTCCAGCAGTAACAGGCGGGGCTTGGCGATCAGTCCGCGCGCCAGGTTGACGCGCTGTTTTTCACCACCGGAGAAGGTGGCCGGTGAAATACCCCACAGGCGTTCCGGCAGGTTCATGGCAGCCAACATGTCGCGTGCCAGTTTGCGAGCTTGCTGCTGCCGGTAGCCTCGTTGCACCAGTGGTTGCGCCACAACGTCTTCGCTGGGCTGGCGTGGCAGAAAATGTAGAAACTGAGTGACGAAGCCGATCTCATCGCGGCGTAATTCCAGAACCTGATGTTCGTCTGCCTGGGCCAGGTCGAGGGTTTCGCCATTTTCGCGGGTAAACAGCAACTCTCCGTCACTGGGCAGGTAAGTGCGGTAGATACCCTTGAGTACCGTGCTTTTACCTGCGCCGGTAGGGCCGATCAGTGCAGTCAGGCTGCCGGGGTAGACATCGAGGTTGACGTCATACGATGAAGGAATGACTTTTCCCTGTTCGTGCAGCACGAATCGTTTGGCGTAACCGCGTACCTGCAGTACCGGTTTCTCTTTCATGGATACATCCTTACAAGGCAGAGGCAACGAGGCGTTGCGTGTAAGCGTGTTGAGGGTCTTCCAGGATCTGATCGGTCAGGCCTTTTTCTATGACCCGGCCATACTTCATGACCAGCGTGCGGTCGGCCAACAGGCGGATGACGCCCAGGTCGTGAGTGACCACGATCATGGCTGTCTGCAACTGCTGTTGAATCTCCAGGATCAAATCGAGGATTGCCGCCTGTACCGACAGGTCCAATCCTGTGGTCACTTCGTCGAGAAACAGCAGCGGGGGTTGCGTGGCCAGTGCTTTGGCAATCTGAACGCGCTGTTGCATGCCGCCGGAAAAGTTCTTTGGCAGTTCGTCCATGCGCTCGGGAAGCACCTCTGTACGTGACAACAGTGCGGTGGCGCGTTGGCGGATCTGCGCATAGTTGTCCACGTCTGACATCAGCAGGCGTTCAGCAATGTTGCCACCGGCTGAGATGTCGAAGTTCAGACCCAGGTGAGGGTTCTGATAGACCATGCCGAAACGTTGGTTCGACAGTCGGCGCTGCTGGGCCTTGTTCAAAGAGAATAGGTCAAATTGTTGGCCCTGATCGTAGAATGTCGCGTTGCCGGCAGTGGGTTCCTGGTCGAAGTAGAGGCATTTTACGGCGGTGGATTTACCCGAGCCTGATTCACCCATGATGCCGAGGATCTCCCCCGCATAGAGGTCGAAGCAGACATCGTGTGCCGCTACTACGCTGCCGCAGTCTGGGCAGATATTGGAATCGAAATCCGGTCCTGTCTTGTCGAAGCACGAGGCACACCCTTTGCCATAGCGTTTGGATAGTCCGCGAACCTTTAACACCTTATCCATTGACTGCCTCCGCTGTGTCGCTGTGACTCGAAGGCTCTTCGGCTCTTTCCAGCGTCCTGCCCGCCACGGTGTTCGTACGTTCCTGTTCTTCGCACCAGTCGGCATCCGAACAACGGTAGACGGTTTCCCCGTTCGTGGAATCGACGTATTCGTCGAGAAAACTGGTGGTGCATCCGCAGCGCGCACAGGCCCGTCTTTGACCTTGCTCGTCGTTGAAATCTTCAACCCGGAACGGCACATCCTCGAAGGCAAGCGGCGTTGCCTTGGTATATGGCGGTACTGCATAGATCTTCTTTTCGCGACCGGCGCCTAGTAACACCAGGGCCTTGGCGTTATCCAGCTTGGGTACATCCCAACGGGGAATGGGCGAGGGGTCGATCACATAGTGGTCATCAATACGGGTTGGGTAGCGGTGCGAGATAGTGATCTCGTCGAATTTCACGATGTCTTCGTAGAGCTTGACCAGCAGGCGGGAGTAATCTCCTTCGCCATGCAGCAGCTTGCGTTTATCTTCCGATGCCTCGACCACGACCAATGCGTCTGGATAGGGTACCTGCAAAATCAGCAGCTGGTCTTCGCGCAAGGGCTTTTCCGGGATGCGATGACGGGATTGAATCAGGTCGGCCTCTTCGGTCGCTGTGGTTGTATCTATCCCTGGACAGGTCATCTCTATAAAGGAGCGCAGGTTGACGGCGTTGACCGAGTCATCGGAGCCCTGGTCGATGACTTTTAATGTCTCACCACGCCCGATCAAGGCCAGGGTGAGTTGCAGGCCGCCTGTGCCGAAACCACGTCCCATGGGCATTTCGCGGCTGGAGTAGGGTACCTGGTAACCGGGTATGGCAACGGCTTTCAGCGCGCTGCGCCGGATCTCCTTTTTGGCGTACTCGTCGAGAAAACCAAATCTTTCCTGCATGCTCATTGACCGTCCTCGCTGGATTGTCTCTTCTGGGTGGTACGCAGACGATCCATGTCTGACTGGAAGGTGACGTAGTGCGGCATTTTGTAGTGGGTGCAGAACCCCATCGAGTCGATGCCGTCGACATGCAGCAACACGAACTCGGGATCTTCGGAAGGATTACTCGGGGCGTCCTGCATACCGTTCTGCAGTGAGCGGTCGAGGATCGCCATGCTGATGGCCTTGACCTCGTTGTGACCGAAGCAGGCGCCGTAGCCCAGGGTGAACACAGGCTTGCCACCATCCTCATCGCTTTCGTACATGGCGACCACTTCGCACTCGGTGACCTCCACTTCACCGATTTCCATCGGCTTGTCCGTCACCGGGTGCGGCAACATGACCGGCACATAGCCGACCCGTAACTCGGCCACCGTTGGGTGTACATCACCATATCCACGCATATTGGAATAGGCGATTGCCAGCAATGATCCCTGTTCGCCACGCGCCATGGTCGAGAGCGCGGCTGAGCGTGGGACGGGGAAAATCATTGGTTCACGGGTGATATCGAAGGGTGTCTGCGCGGCGCGTTGTTCGTCAAGCGGGGCCAACAGGCCCTCGGCGCGCAGTCCATCAAGCACTTTCGGAAATGTGTCTGGAATCTCGTCAATACCGAGACTCTCGAACCATTCGCCAGTGATCGCCTTAAAGCGCTGCGGCGACTCGTTGAGCAGTTCCATGCGCATCAGGCGCAGGTGATAGTCAGTCGTGGCACCGAGCATCTGGCCACCCGGAATGTCCTTGAAGGCCGAGGAGATGCGGCGGGTGATACGCATGTTGCGCGTATCCAGCAGCTCGGTTTCTGCCAGGCGTGGCACCGTCGATCGATAGGCGCGCAGGATAAAGGCGGCTTCCAATGTGTCGCCCTGGGCCTGTTTAATGGCCAACGAGGCCAGGCGCGGATGGTAGACGCCACCTTCGGACAGGACGCGCCCGTGCAGCAGCCTTAACTGGTTTTCAATGGTGTCGGCCTGGATGGGATCGGCTCTCTCTCCCTGGCGAGCACGCAGATAATCGAAAGCCGCCTTGGTACCTTCGATGGCCTGGCCACCGCCCTTGATTGCGACGTAACCCATCAGATCAGCTCCACGCGTGTTGTGCGGGGCAGGGCCATCACCGCATCCTGGTCTACCAGGATCATGTCGACCCCCAGGGGAAAGGCGCATACCCACTCTTCACGCTGGCTTATCCAGTCGTGGTGAAGCCCGTCAATTGCCACATCGCTCGTGCCATTGACGCCAGGGCCGCTGAGGCGCAGGTGCAGATCCCCCTGAGTCAGCGACTGCACACTGATGATCAAGGTGGCGGAATCCTCCGGGCTGGGCAGGGTGCCCAGTTTTGGTTGCACAGCGGTGGTTTGGCTGCCCTCTAACAACAGGTAGTCGGCGTGTGTGCTATCAAGGGGGGCTGCCTGTAGCAGAGGCCAATCCTGATCATTGAGAAGCTGTTGGGGATCTGCCAGTGAGACTTCGCCATCCAACAGCGTGGCGAGGAGAGCCAGATAGGCCTTGTCGTCTTCGCCGCAGCCGATGTTGGAAACTGAACCGGGGCGCGACATGGCTTGAAGTAGTGCGCGATAGTTTTGCTGTTGGATATGCACTGTCCAGATGGGTGTGACATCAAGCATGCTCTTCTCCCACATCATCGAGCAGGGAGAAGTCGACCCGCGTTTTTGCCAGCATGGTTTTGCGTTCGCGCGCTTTCAGTGCCAATTGCTCACACCCTTGGTCGATCAGTTTTGCGACGGCCTCCCAGCCCGGTAGGCGGGACGAAAGCACGGCATCGCAAAGTGCCATTTGTTCGGCCCGTTCGGCCCGGTCATCCATCACCATGGCGGCGCCTTCGGCGTTGACACCATCAGGGGTGGTGATGCTCAGCCAGCAGCTGGCGAGGGGAAATTCCCCAAGGTAAAAGGCATCGCCAAGCGCACTGTCGCGAAACTTGAGCAGGCCAAGTCCCTCTTGTGGCAATGCTTTCGGTGTCACTTTCCATGCGTCGGGAAAGTTCTGCACGGCACTCGCCAGCGCCTCTTCGGGAACTGCACTCAAGGCACGTACCCATTGTTCTCTCGGTAGATTGCTCATAGGTCCAGATATCTATACATGTCGAAGTTCACATCCTGGCGAGTTGGGTGCTGGGTTAGAGTGTTTTGCTCCGAAGCTTCTGCGAGAACATCTCCAGCACCACCACGGTGGCGAATATCGCCAGCAGAATGGTCGAGACGTGGCCATAGTCGAACAGGTCCCAACGACCTTTCAGCTCCATGCCGATACCACCCGCGCCTACGATGCCGAGAACGGTCGCGGTGCGAATGTTGCGCTCGAAGATATACTGGATGTAGGCAATCCAGGCGGGTAACACGTGTGGAAGAACCGCAAAACGCAGTACCTTCATGGTATTGGCGCCGGATGCAGCCAGGGCGGTTTGAGGTCCGGGCGGCGCGTTCTCGATCTCGTCGGCAAAGAATTTTCCCAATACACCACTGGTGTGAATGGCGAGTGCGAGCACACCGGCAATAGGCCCAAAGCCGTACATCAGCACCAGGAAAAGCGCCAGAATCAGTTCGGGCATGGCGCGGTGGAAGCTCAGCCAGGCTCGCGCAATCGTGTAGACGAGTTTGTGCGGGGTATAGTTGCGACTCGACAGAATGCCCAGTGGCAAAGAGATCATCACTGAGATCAGGGTGCCCCAAAACCCCATCTCAATGGTCTCCCACATCTTCCACAATACCTTGGTGAGATAACCGATCGGCTCGATCAAAAACTCGCTTTGTTCAACCGTCCACGTGTCAGTGAGGGCATCGTACTCTTTGTCTTCTGCGACCTCGATATAAGCGAGCCAGGGGAGGTTGTCACGATCGAAATCCTCCAGGCGGTTGACTGCCGTTCGTTCGGAGATCTGTATCGGGAAGGACTTGCTGCCAAATCGGATGGCACCATCGAGTACCTGAGAATCGCCAATCCCAAACACAGACAGTACCGCCTGACTGGTTTCGACAAAGGCCTTGTCCATTTCGGTGTTATGTGCAGAAATTGACAAAAGTACGAACGCAACGATGGAGATAAGCAGGTTGCGCGGAGTGATCGCACGGTAAAGTTCCCAGTGCTCCGCTGAGCGTGGCTGGCTATCGGCGTTGTTCATGCTGCGACCTGCTTCATATGGCCGGTAAGCTTCTCAGCGGGTTGAGCCAGCTCATACAGTTGTGCCTGGATCTCTTCGCTCATCGAGTTGGGATGGCCATCGAAAAAGACCTGTCCCTTGCGCAGGGCAACGATACGGTCGGCAAACTCAAGCGCGTAGTCCAGTTGATGCAAGGTGCAGATCACTGTGGAATCGTGATGGCGAGCTGCGGTTTTTAAACTACCGAGCACGCTGCGGCTCATGGCCGGGTCCAGGCTTGCTACGGGCTCGTCAGCGAGCACCACTTGCGGGTTGGTCAGGAATGCCCGCGCGATGGCGACACGCTGTTGTTGACCACCAGAAAGTGCGGATGCGCGTCGGAAAAGGTGTTTTTCCTCCATGCCGACTTCTTGCAGCAGTTGGCAGGCGCGGCGTTGATCCTTTTCGGGAAATGACTTCAACATGCTGCGCCAGAATCCAACCGTGGGCAGGTTGCCGGTCAGCACGTTGTGCAGAACAGACAGGCGTGGCACCAGGTGCAGTTGCTGGTGAATCATGCCGACCTGACGCTGGATGGCGTTGCGGGTCTTGCGCGTCAATTCAACGTCATCAATGGTGAGTTTGCCGCTGGAGGGAATGACCACCCCGTTGACCATGTTCATCAGGGTAGATTTGCCGGCGCCCGAAGGACCGAGCAGTACGCAGAATTCGCCCTTTTTGATACGCAGGGAGACGTTGTCGACAGCGCGTGTACCGTCATCGTATACCCGGCTGACTGCTTCAAAGTTCAACATAGCGACACCTCGAATTTGGAAAAAGCGAGGGGTAACAACCCCTCGCGAAAGGCAGATAAATCGCGCTTAGCGCTGACCGGCCTTGTCGATCATTTCGCCTTTAACTTGCTTGGTCACAGCAGACAGCTTGCCCAGTGCGTCGTAGATCTTTTGCACATCAAATTTGGTGTCGTAGCTGTCGACCTTTTTACCGCCGTAGCCGCGAATCTTGGCCGGATCGATCTTAGTGTGAATCTCACCAAAGGCCATACGAAGCTTGGCCTTGAGAGCAACAGGCAGGCCCTTGTTCATGGCCAGCGGTGGGTTGGGGATAGGCTGGGATTTGGCCAGCGGTTTGAACTTGGCCGGATCGATAGCGTTCTTCTTCACGGCTTTGCCGAAGGAGTTGTAGGACGCTGCGGCAGCATCTACCTTGCCTTCAGCCAGCGCAGCCAGAGAGGCGGAGTGAGAGCCGGCGATGATGACCTTTTTGAGATCCTTTGCCGGATCGATGCCATCGGCAATCAGCATGGCAACAGGGAAGTTGAAAGAGGAGGTAGAGTTCGGGCTACCGAAAGCCATACCTTTGCCTTTTAGATCAGAGATTTTATCGATGCCGCTGTCCTTGGCAACAAAGATACCGGAGTAATAAGAAGATTCGCCTTTCTTCACATCTACTGCCAGCAGGTCGACGCCACAACGCTCATTGGCTTGACCGAAGGTCACTGCGCCGTACCAGGCAATATCGGCCTGGTCATTACACATGCCTTCGACAACGGCTGAGTAGCTTGCGCCAGCGCGCAGATCGAAGTGGATACCGTAGTGTTTGGTGATGCCGTTGAATACCGGCGCGTAGTCGGCGGTAATGTCGTCGGTGCCGGTATCGGCCGGAATCATCAGCACGCGCAGAGGGTTCTCAGCAGATCCGTCCGGCAGGTTGGCAGCAAAAGCTGTAGTGGATATCATGGCTGCGGCGATGCCCGCAGTTATCAGCTTGGTCAGATTCATTATGTTTCCTCGACAGTTAGATAATGATGATTAAGGTTGGATAGATAATTGTGTGGCATCGCCTCTAAATCGCGTTACCACATATTCAGCCGGTTGCTGACTATCGCTAGTCAGGTTGAGACTCTTGACTCGCAGTACTGGCAGATTGCGGGGCATGTTCAGCAGTTCGGCGTCATCAGCTTCCGGTAGCACAGCGCTGATGAGGCTTTCGCTTCGTTGCACCTTTGTATTGCAGTGCGCTTCCAGAAACGCGTGCAGGGATCCTTGGTTGTAACTTTCGAGTACCTGGGGAAATGCCTGCAGGGGAAGGAAGTGGGAGATGATGCAGAAGGGTTTACCCTCAACCTCTCGAAGCGTCTCCAGAAAAATCACTTGGGCACCTTCGGTCACTTTGAGGCGCGCCGCGACGCCACCGCGGGCGAGTATGACTTGTTTACGAATCACGCGGCTTTGGGTGGTGACGCCGTGGGCTTCAAGGGTTTCGGTAAAACGGGTTCGGCTGCCGATTGCATAGTCAATGGCAGGGGAGAGTACGAATACGCCTTTGCCGTGTCGGCGTACTACCAACCCGGCGGCCACCAGTTCATCAATTGCACGTCGCAGGGTGTGGCGGTTGACGTTGAAGCGCAACGCCAACTCGGTTTCCGAAGGCAGCAGATCAGCTGCTTTATAGAGATTCTGAATCTCCTGACGCAGGATCTCGCTGATCTGACGATAAAGGGGGAGTGCTCCTTCACCACGTTGAATTTGCTGTGCAGACATCTAGACAACCTCCAAAAAGATGGAGCGAAATTTACACAGCATGTGTTTCATACACGCGTCGACAATGTGAAAGGTTTATGACGCAGAACCTCTAGCTGACTTGGCAGCTACATGTGATCTTGAAGAGAGGGAGTTGCTGGATCCGATTGCTCTTTTAACTGAAGGTGCCGGATCATGCCTCAATCGATGTCGCTCGAATCGAGCAGGGGTGAATCGTGTAATGATTGATTAAACAGTTACTAACCAGAGCGTAAATATCTGGATACTTACGCTCTGGTTAGTATGTAAGCCATTGAACATAAATTGACAGTTTATCTTTGAATATTGATAGCTTGTGCTTTGCTGACTGCATGCGAATAGTTGTGTTAAAAGTATGTCATGTTTTGGAGGGGTTTGTTGGCTGCCCCCGAATGTTGAAGACTTGGTATAGACGCAAGGCAGCTTCGCTTAGTTGTTTGGCCAAGGCTACAATGAATGTTGGTGTACATGGTGAAAGTGTTGAAATATTTCCGGTTGGGATATCAATCACTATCAAGAGAACAATGCCAGCCCTTCGACTCTAAAGTTTCAATGAACTCAACAGCGTTCCGCTTACAATAAGTATCATCATTTTCAGCTTTCCATAATGTACGCGGCATGACGTTTTCATTGGGCTTTGTATAATAGACTT
>NZ_JBSYOQ010000059.1:0-211035 GCF_058244645.1 Candidatus Thiodiazotropha sp. AKAK3 | reverse complement strand
AAATATACTCTGTAAAGTCGCTTCCATGCGTTTCTCCTGCTACTACCATTATCCTTAATGGCATGTTGAATTATTGGTGATGTAAGGCGCTATCTCTTCCTTTTATTTGTACAACAGTGGATTATGTGGACGGCTCACAGAATGACTTATGACGCCGGCACATATATTGTCTTATGACGCCATATGTACTATAAATGTTCTCAAGCATAGAAGGACAGACTTTAGAGTTATAATACGCATGGAATCTTCCGAAGATCGCTAATTTTGGCGAAATTGTGCAAAGATACTTTAATGTTTCCGTATTCCCCCAAAGTCTATCCCCTGGTATCGACGCCATATTGAAGCTTTTCTGGCTGATCATCCCAATGTAGGACTCAGATCTCATTCCGCTAAGAGTGTTACTGACTGGCTTGAACTCACTGGGAGAGATACCAATAATAATAGCTGGCAATTCCGTCAAAAGGTCGATGCCCTTCGATTGTTGATCTGCCACATCTTGAAACTGCCCTGGAGAAGTTACTTTGACTGGGCACACTGGTCTACCGGGTAGCAGGCTCTTGAAAAGAGCCACCCTACGATTACCCGCACTTATGAGATGATTCTTAAGACGGTGGAAGATCCAAAAAACCATTTGGGGAAGAACTTCCCTGATTAGAATCGGAAATTTCTTGTTGTAACCAGACTCCCCGACTATTCGATCAGCACCGAGCGCTGCCACCTCGGATGGATCAACCGGTTTCTCTATTTCCATAAAGAGAAGTATCCCTGCAATTGTGCTGAAACTGATGTTGTTCCTTTCTAGAACATTTATCGCTTCAACGCAAGGTTTCTGGGAAACTGCGGAATCTGGTGTACTGGACAGCCCCTAGGAGATATTGAAGGAAATAACAGAACAACGGGCGATCTAACGCACCTTAAATGAGCGCATCAATCAAAACCCAGGGATGTTAAATCAGTGACGGCATGCCCGGGTAGATAACCCGGGCAGACTATGCATTACCACAAAGGCAGGTCGGTGGTTCCCATCAGGTACTCGTCCACTGCGCGGGCGCATTGACGGCCCTCACGGATGGCCCATACGACCAGGGATTGACCCCGACGCATGTCACCTGCAGCGTAAACGCCATCGATGGAAGTTTTGTAGGCTGATCCTCCCTCGGTGGCCGCCTTGACGTTACCCCGGTTATCCAGATCAACACCCAGCTCTTCCAGCAGACCTTCATGTACGGGATGAACAAATCCCATTGCCAGGGTGACCAGGTCAGCTTTGAGTTCAAATTCGGACCCGGCGACTTCTGTCATTTTCCAGTTGCCGGCGGAATCTTTCTCCCACTCAACCTTTACGCAGAGAACCCCGGCCAGATTACCGTTGCCATCATCGATGAAGTTCTTGGTCGCCACCTGCCACATGCGATCACACCCCTCTTCCTGGGAGCTGGAGGTGCGCATTTTATTGGGCCAGTTAGGCCATGTGGTGCCCTTTTCCTCTTTTTCAGGAGGTTGAGGCAGTATCTCTAACTGGGTTACTGATGCAGCGCCGTGTCGATGTGATGTACCGATACAATCTGATCCGGTATCACCACCACCGATTACCACGACATGTTTTCCGTTAGCGGAGATAAAGTCATCTACCTGGTCGCCCTGTACTTTATGGCTGTTACTGCGCAGGAAATCCATTGCGAAGTGCACACCATTTAACTCGCGGCCTGGAATCGAAAGATCGCGGGGCTTTTCGGAACCGCCAGTCAGCACAACGGCGTCAAAATCATCGATCAACTGCTTGCCTGGAAGATCGACACCAATGTTGATGCTGGTCTTGAATTCCACACCTTCTGTTCGCATCTGAGCCATACGGCGGTCGATGATCTTTTTGTCGAGCTTGAAATCCGGAATGCCGTAACGCAGCAAACCACCGATTCGATTCTGCTTTTCATAGAGCACGACCGCATGACCCGCTCTGGCAAGTTGCTGAGCTGCTGCCATGCCTGCCGGGCCTGATCCGACCACAGCAACCCTTTTGCCACTCTTGTGATCGGCAATCTGGGGCTTGACCCATCCTTCATTCCAGGCCTTCTCGATAATGCTGAACTCGATGGTTTTGATCGTTACCGGACTGTCATCGAGATTCAGGGTGCAGGATGCCTCGCAGGGTGCGGGACAGATGCGACCGGTGAATTCAGGAAAGTTGTTGGTGCTGTGCAGCACGTCGATTGCAGCTCGCCAATCACCCCGATAGACCAGATCGTTCCAGTCCGGGATGATGTTGTTGACAGGGCAACCCTGATGGCAGAAAGGGATTCCGCAATCCATGCAGCGCGCACCCTGTTGACTGACATTATCATCACTCAAGGGAATAACGAATTCACTGTAGTGTGTGACTCTGTCTGCCACCGGAGCATAGGTCCGGTCCTGACGATCGATCTCTTTAAATCCTGTTGGCTTACCCATGATTAGCGACCCCCATGGCTTGCTGCTGAGCCATCACTCTTTTTTGCCTGCATCTCTTTCAATGCACGTCGATATTCAACCGGCATGACCTTCACAAACTTCGGTAGCATGGTTTCCCAGTTATCCAGAACCCTTTTCGCTACTGCGGAGTTGGTGTAGTGCAAGTGGCGTTCAACCAGCTGTTTTAAGCGCAAATCATCGTAACGGGTCATGTCATGGCTCAGATCCACCATGCCGTGCGTCTCCAGATCCCCACCCTGGTGATCCAGGTCTTCCAGGGCCTGATCCTCTGCCTCTATCGGCTCCAGTTCAACCTGAGCAAGGTTACAACGATCGCCGAAGTCCCCCTCCTCGTCGAGAACATAGGCAATACCCCCGGACATACCTGCTGCGAAGTTTCGACCGGTTGAACCCAGGCAAACCACGACACCACCTGTCATATATTCACAGCCGTGGTCTCCCACGCCTTCGATAACCGCAGTGGCGCCAGAGTTACGCACACCAAAACGTTCACCACCGACACCGCGAAAATAGCACTCGCCTTTGATGGCACCGTACAACACGGTGTTACCCACAATGATGTTCTCTTCCGCTTTGCCGATAGCAGACTCTTCTGGTGGATAGATAACCAAACGTCCCCCGGAGAGACCCTTGCCGACATAGTCATTACCTTCACCGGCCAATTCGACAGTGATACCTTTCGCCAGCCAGGCACCGAAGGATTGGCCTGCGGTCCCTTTGACCTTGATATAGATAGTGTCGTCAGTCAAACCGGCGAGACCATATTTCTCAGCAACCCGGCCAGAGAGCATGGCGCCGAATGTACGGTTGTAGTTGTGAATGTCGATATCGATCTTCACCGCCTCAGCTGACTCCAGAGCCGGCTTGGCCAGCTCTATGAGTTTCAGATCCATGGCTTTGTCGAGTCCATGATCCTGAGTTTCGCTGTTGAAAATAGCCACTCCATCAGCTGCCTCAGGTTTTTGCAGCAGACGGCTGTAATCGAGACCTTTGGCCTTCCAGTGGTTGATCGCTTTGCGCATATCCAGGCGATCACTCTGCCCGACCATCTCATTCCAGCTCTTAAAGCCGAGCTCTGCCATCAGGCGTCGAGCCTCTTCTGCTACAAAGAAGAAGTAATTGATCACATGATCAGGCGTACCGGTAAAACGTTTACGCAATTCGGGGTCTTGGGTGGCAATACCGACAGGACAGGTATTGAGATGGCATTTGCGCATCATCAAACACCCTTCTGCGATCAGTGGTGCGGTTGCAAATCCGATCTCATCAGCACCTAACAGCGCTGCAATCACCACATCCCGGCCTGTTCTCATTCCGCCGTCAGCCTGAACTGCAATACGTCCACGCAGTCTGTTCAACACCAGGGTCTGATGTGTCTCTGCCAGACCGATCTCCCAGGGTGAGCCAGCATGTTTGATCGATGTGAGAGGACTCGCCCCTGTACCACCATCATACCCAGAGATGGTGACGTGATCTGCATGGGCCTTTGATACCCCGGCTGCCACGGTACCCACACCCACCTCAGAGACAAGCTTGACTGATATACGCGCTTTTGGATTGACGTTTTTCAGATCGTGGATCAACTGAGCCAGATCCTCGATTGAGTAGATATCATGATGGGGCGGTGGCGAAATCAGACCCACGCCTGGGGTCGAGTGCCGCACCCGGGCAATCTGCTGATTCACTTTATGGCCAGGCAGTTGTCCACCTTCCCCTGGCTTTGCACCCTGCGCCATCTTGATCTGAATATCATCGGCATTGACCAGATATTCAGTGGTGACGCCGAAACGTCCTGAGGCGACCTGCTTGATGGCAGAGCGCTCTGGGTTTCTTGTGCCATCCGGGAGCGGGTTGAACCTTTCAGGCTCCTCACCACCTTCACCGGTGTTGGACTTGCCACCGATCTGATTCATCGCTTTGGCCAGCGTTGAATGGGCTTCGTAAGAGATTGAACCAAAGGACATCGCCCCAGTTGCGAAACGCTTTACGATCTCACTCGCAGGTTCCACTTCATCCAATGACAATGGCTGATCAGCCCGTTTGAACTCAAAAAGCCCACGCAGTGTCAGCAGGATCTCATTCTGAGTGTTAACCGCATCGGCAAAAGTCTGGTAGGTATTCCAATCATTGCTACGCACAGCATGCTGCAGATTGGCAATGGTCTGAGGTGTCCAGTTATGGTCTTCACCCCGCAGTCGATAGGCATAATCCCCACCCACATCGAGATGCTTTTTATAGATCTGCTGATCGCCATAGGCCTTGTCATGCCACTTCACGGCTTCAGCTGCGACCTCACTCATTCCAGCGCCTTCAATGGTCGTTGTGGTACCGGTGAAGAAGTCATCCACAAACTGACTGGAAAGCCCTATGGCGTCAAAAATCTGCGCGCCACAGTAGGATTGATAGGTTGAGATGCCCATCTTCGACATCACCTTCTTCAGACCCTTGCCAATGGCTTTGATATAGCGATGTTGAGCATCCGGGAAGGACAGTGACTCTGGCAGATTGGGCAACAACGCCTGAATCGTATCGAAGGCCAGGTATGGGTTGACGGCCTCGGCACCATAGCCAGCCAATGTGGCAAAGTGGTGTATTTCCAATGCGCCACCTGTTTCCAGTACCAGACCGGATTCGGTGCGCAACCCTTTCCGGATCAGATGGTGGTGTATCGCTGAAGTGGCTAATAGAGCAGGAATGCCTACGTTGTCTGCATCCACTTTACGATCGGAGAGGATGAGGATGTTGTAGCCCTCTCTGACTTTATTTTCCGCCAGCTCACAGAGAACCTTCAACGCAGGCTTCATGCCTTTGGCGCCATTTTTTATCGGATAGATGATATCCAGGGTTTTGGTACGGAAGGCACCACCGGTATTGTCCTCAATGTGGCGTATGCGTTCCAGATCCTCGTTGGTAAGCACGGGCTGACTGACCTCGAGGCGCATATGTTCGCCTGCATCAGCCAGATTCAGCAGATTGGGCCTGGGCCCGATCAGGCTTACCAGAGACATCACCAGCTCCTCACGAATCGGATCGATCGGTGGGTTGGTCACCTGGGCAAAATTCTGTTTGAAGTAAGTTGAGAGATGCTTCGCTCTCAGTGACAACACAGAGGGCGGATTGTCCGCGCCCATCGAACCGGTTGCCTCCTGTCCTGTCAGTACCATCGGTGTCAGCAGGAACTTGATATCCTCCTGGCTGTATCCGAAAGCCTGTTGGGCATCCAGCAGATCTTCATCGTTAGGCGCCATTGGCGCTACATCTGAAGGGAGTGAATCCATGTGGATCTGGGTCTGATCAAGCCAGTCCTGATAGGGTTGTGCCTTGGAGAGTTCAGATTTTATCTCGGCGTCGTCAATGATCCGCCCCTGATCCAGATCGATAAGAAACATCTTTCCGGGTTGCAGACGCCACTTTTTAACAATCTTCTCTTCCGGTATGTCCAATACACCCATTTCCGAACCCATCACCACCAAGTCATCTTCGGTGATCAGATAGCGGGCAGGGCGCAGACCATTGCGATCCAGGGTCGCACCAATTTGACGACCATCGGTAAAGGCAACAGCTGCCGGGCCATCCCAAGGCTCCATCAGCGCGGCATGATATTCATAAAAAGCGCGCCGCTGCTCATCCATCTGTTTGTTGCCACCCCAGGCTTCTGGAATCAGCATCATCATCGCCTGAGCAAGGCTATAACCGCCCGCCACCAAGAGCTCCAAAGCATTGTCGAAGCAAGCTGAGTCGGACTGACCCTCTGGAATCAATGGCCAGATCTTCTCAAGATCATCTCCCAGCACATCGGAAGCCATGGAGTTTTTGCGTGCCCGCATCCAGTTGACATTGCCGCGCAGTGTGTTGATCTCGCCGTTATGGGCAATCATGCGGAACGGGTGGGCAAGATCCCAGGTCGGAAAGGTATTGGTGGAGAAGCGTTGATGCACCAGAGCCAAGGCTGAAACCATCCGCTCATCCTTAAGATCCAGGTAGTAATCGCCCACCTGATCAGCCAGCAACATACCCTTGTAGACCACTGTTCTGGATGAAAAAGAGGTGAAGTAGAAGTCACTGCTACCCTCCATTTCAGACTGTTCGATCTTGTTTTCTATCTGTTTGCGAATAACAAACAGCTTACGCTCGAAGGCATCCTGATCTGCACACTCCTCTCCACGCCCAACAAAAATCTGTTTAATCACAGGTTCCGTGGGAATGACACTGTAGCCAAGATCGGTGTTACTCACAGGCACATCACGCCAGCCAAGTAGCTTTTGTCCTTCCGATGCTATAAAAGATTCGATGATCTCTTCAGCCGCTGTGCGGCTGCCGCTGTTTTGCGGCAAAAAGGCCATACCAATGGCGTAATCACCACTCTCCGGCAGATCGAAATCTATCTCAGCACGAAAAAAGGCATCCGGAATCTGAAGCAGAATTCCAGCACCATCCCCAGCTTTGGGATCCGCGCCTACAGCACCACGATGGGTAAGCCGCTCCAGTATTTCCAACCCCTGTCGGACTGTTTCATAGCTTTTAACCCCTTTGATATTGGCAACAAAGCCGACACCACAGGCATCGTGTTCATTTGCGGGATCATAGAGTCCCTGTTTTGGTGGTAAAGCACCATGGCTCATTTCACAAACCTCATTTTGCCCGCCCTTGGCGGATACCAATCACGCCAAAGGTCATGCATATAACCTAAAATAAGGAAGTCACAACGGCGAATTAAGCCGCCAAGTGTCACAGAACCTTGCAGGATACTTGAGAAATGCCTCTCAATCTAGAGCCTGAGGCTTTTTTCATTAATCCAACAGATTCACTATCCTAAAAAAACCGCTATTCGGACTCTTAGATTACACCTTCATGGCGCTGAAATACCCTGCCGCATACCATGGCAATCTGGAATCCAAACCCGCAAAGCAGTGAATTGTTGAGTTCAGCACTATCAGCCACCCGGCGGGCCGGTCAGAGATGAGAAAGTTCTCGCCCAAACGCCACTTTTTTGTACCGCCAGCGGAAGTTGTGTTTGTGCCTTCAATGCCTGCTCCCGACTTTCAAAGCTGCCCCAGACAAGTGCATACCAAGGCAAGCCTTTTCTTTGCGTTTTCACTGTAAACACTTGATTAACCAGGTTATTTAACCTAATGAACCGTGAAAGCGAGGCGATATTTTCAACAGCTATTAATTGAAGCGTATAGTTTTGAGGTGGCTGTTCATGCGCCCACTCCATGGACAGGGTAAGCTGATCTTTTTGTACCGGTTTTGTCGGTGTCTCTATAGGCGGTAGAGTCACCTCGGCCAAATTTTCAGTCGCTTTACTCTTTATCTGGGATGGAATTTCATCTGCTATTTCTGGCTCCACCGCTTCAGCAGCCAGGCCAACAACTTCTGTAGATTCTGGGGACTGAGCGCCACTCACAGCACCTGCATCTGGCTCTTCGACAGGAGTCACCTGCTCTGCTAGACGTATCTCTTCTGCCGCCACTTGCAGCGACTCTTCTTCCGCCTCAGGGATATCGATGGTTTGCGGTGGCAGATCCTCAGCCAGGGGCGACTCTATCGGCACCGGATCGATTACCGGCTCCTCTACCAGAGTTTCAACTGCCTTATTACTTGCGAGATCCACATCTCCAACCGGAGTTTCAGGTAGTGAGGGTAGCAAATCAGCGCCAGAGTCGCTCTCAGCTTGGGTATCGACAAGCTCAGCTTGTGCAGTTGTGTCTACTTCATCTGGCTGTTGCGCATCATTACTGCTAACGGCTTCCTCTGGTGATGGCAGGACAATCTGACTGCTTTCCTGCCCTGTGACAGCTGCGGTTGGGTTCTGCTCTACCTCAGACGGGTCAAACAGCGAGTTGATCGGACCCTGAAACAGTAGCAGTATCAGAATAATGGAGAGAATGGGTACGCCAATCGTGACAAGCTGCTTTCTGTAAACACTGAGAAAAGGCTGATTTGTGCTGCCTAGCTGTCCAATCTCATTCAGGATTTCATTCGCTAACCGCCCCGGAACCCCTCCTGTCTCCCGATGTAACCGGCTTAATTTCGCCTCATCCAGGTAAAATTGCTCAGACAGCCCCTCACTCTTCAATACAAAGTGCATGAAGCCAGTTGCCTCCTGCAGAGTCAGTGCAGGCATGTCGATGGCCTGTATCGCTTGTGGTGTCATCACCTGCAGCTGAGGTGTTGAAAGCAGCAGATCAATCTGCTCATCAGCGAACAGGACGATACTGACCAATCTTGCACCTTCCACCTGACGCTCAAACAGACGCAGCAGGGTCATCAGGCTGGTTGGAGGAAGCATTTGCGCATCGTCAATCAGCAAGACGGGAACCCGACCTCTTTTCCTCAAAACCTCAAAGCGATCAGCGAGACGCTGCATCAGGTCTCCTGCAATATCAGGCAAGCCACTACAACGCGCAATAAATGCAAGTAGACGCTCAGGCTGCAAGGTTGGTTCAGCAGAAAAATGGCATACAACCCAATTCTCCGGCGCTGACTGCTGGAGTCTGGATGCTAAAAGAGATTTGCCAATACCCGCCGGCCCTCTGACCAACGGCACCAGCTCACTGTTCTCGATTAGATGACGAACGAGATCGAGGTGAGCGCTAACTTCTGGTGTAGAAAAGAACTCATTGGAATCAGACACTATTGTCCCCGCAAAAAAATGAGATCAATTAGAATAATGCACTAAGGTTTGCTCTAACAACTCTCTATCGAAATCATCAGTGACCAAAGATTGGCCGATTTCTTTAAGAAGAACAAGCCTCAACTGTCCATCCACAACTTTTTTATCAACTGCCATCAATTCAAGAAAGCGTGCTGGTGTCAGTTCTCTAGGTGGATTCACAGGCAACTTAGCCCGCTCTATGAGACGAATCGTACGATCAAACGACTGCTGTGAAAACCAGCCGAGTCTAAGGGATAGATCGGCGGCCATACACATCCCTGTTCCTACAGCTTCACCATGCAGCCACTCTCCATAGCCCATTCCAGTTTCTATAGCATGCCCAAAAGTATGACCCAGATTAAGCAATGCACGCTGACCGGCCTCTTTTTCGTCAGCCTCAACAACATCAGCCTTACATCGGCATGAGACCTGAATGGCATGGGCCAATAAAGCTGGATCTCGTGCCAGCAGGCCATCCATGTTCTCTTCAAGCCAACTGAAAAACGGCTCATCGACGATCAGTCCATACTTGATTATCTCAGCCAAACCCGATGAAAACTGCCTGTCATCAAGGGTTTTCAATGTCGCGGTGTCTGCCAGCACCAACCGAGGCTGATAGAAGGCGCCAACCATATTTTTTCCCAGCTTATGATTTACACCCGTCTTACCCCCGACAGAAGAGTCGACCTGGGCTAACAGCGTCGTTGGCACCTGAATAAAATGAATACCACGTTGATAGGTTGCCGCAGCGAAACCGGTCATATCGCCAATCACGCCGCCACCCAAAGCGATGAGCGTGGATTGACGGGTGAAGCGATGCTCAAGCAAAGCAGTATAAATACGATTCACCATATCCAGGGTTTTATACTGTTCACCATCAGGCAGAATAGAGGTCGCCACCTCATAGTCAGCCAGTGCATCAATGGTTTTCTGCAGATAGAGCGGTGCTACTGTTTCATTGCTCACCACCATAACCTGACGCCCTGGAATCGCTTCTCGGTAGTGGTCTCTGTCGGCATAGAGACCTTCGCCAATGAAAATTGGATAACTTCTGTCGCCTAAATCGACATCCAATCGTTTTTCATAGTTACTCAAGGCTTAAATCCTACGAATTAAGTGAAATGATCTGTTTACGTATATCCTGAACCACGGCCTGGGTGTTCCTGCCCTCAGTACTGACCAATATATCAGAGGTCTGTCTATAGAGAGGATCCCGTTCCTCCATCAGTGATTTCAATTTCGACTTGGGGTCATCAGTCTGAAGCAGCGGACGATTCTTATCTCTGTGGGTTCTCTCATACTGCTGCTCTACAGTACAGTGCAGATAGATCACTAAACCCCTTGATGACAAGACTTTACGATTCTCCTCGTTGGTCACTGCCCCACCACCAGTCGCTAGAACAATCCCGTCTCTTGCCGTTAATTCGTTGATCACCTCTTGTTCACGTAAGCGAAAGCCCTTTTCTCCTTCAAACTCAAATATGGTTGGAATATCAACACCCGTTCGGCGCTGTATTTCCTGATCGGAGTCGATAAACTCCTTTCGGAAATATTCGGCCAGCTGTCGTCCGACAGTGGTCTTTCCAGCTCCCATGGGGCCGATTAGAAATAGGTTTTGAACATGCATACAATCATTGATAAACCGAAGTGACAGAAGAGTAATGATCAACTTATACAGCACATTAGGCCGCACAGAAAAGGATTATTCGCTTAGTTAGCAAGATTCCTGAGACAAGCTGGCAAAGAATCAGTGCTGAACAGGTATATTCTACAAAAAAAAGGCGCGCCTTTCAGGCGCGCCTTACTCATGATATCTGAGAACGAGCTAACGAACTGTAAGGGTCTCCTTGAGGATTTTCGGTGTTACGAAAATCAGCAGTTCGTTATTGTCGTCAACCTGCTCGTTACGTCTGAACAGCACACCTGCGTATGGGATGTCGCCGAAGAAAGGTACTTTCTCCGTGCTCTTGGTTTTGTTTCTCTCAAAAACACCACCCAATACAACAGTCTCCCCGTTATCCACAAGTACTGTAGTCTCGATCTTACGTGTATCGATAGGAGGTACGCCTAAAATTGAACGTGTGTAATCAGGATTATCCTTGTTGATGATGAGGTCCATTCTGATTCTGTCGTCCGGGGTAATATGAGGAGTCACATCAAGCTTTAGCAGCGCCTCTTTAAAAGAGATTTTAGTTGCACCACTGGCGGTAGCCTCTTGATAAGGTATCTCTACACCCTGCTTGATTGAGGCTTGGGTCTGGTCAGAGGTAATCACTCGAGGGCTTGAAATCAACTCGCCTCTACCTTCAGTCTGCATCGCCGTCAATTCCAACTGCAGCAGATAGCTCCCCACCTTACCTACCAGAAAGTTCAATCCACCGGAAGGTGAGTTGACCGGTAAATTCACCATCAGGGCTTCCCGATTGGCATCATCGCCGTCATCACCATTATTCTCGATACCAGGTGCATAACCGGCAGAATTATTAAGATGACCCGGCAAGGCGCCACCAGTTAAAGTGTAATTATCATCGAACGATCCATCGAAATTCGCACCAAATCGCACACCGAGATCCTTAGCGAAGTCGTTGTTTGCAATCACGATTCGCGACTCAATAAGCACCTGCCTGACAGGGATATCCAGTTTCTGAAGCAGGCGACGAATGTCTTCCAGTTTCGCAGCCGTATCTTGAATCAAGAGTGTATTGGTTCGAACATCAACCGTCACATTGCCCCTTTCCGAGAGAAGCCTGTTCTCTTCAGATTTCAGCAGTTCAGCTAAATCCTCAGCCTTGGCGTAGTTAACCTGAATAAAATCGGAGCGAAGCGGCGCCAGTTCTTCAATTTTCTGTTGAGACTCCAGCTCGAGCTGTTCCCGTGCCGCCACCTCTTCAGTCGGCGCCACCATAATCACATTATCGATCTGACGCTTGGTCAAGCCCTTTGATTTGAGGATGATATCGAGGGCCTGGTCCCAGGGTACATTTTTCAGCCTCAGTGTGATCCGCCCATCCACTGTGTCACTGGTCACCAGGTTCAAGCCGGTAAAATCTGCCAGCAACTGTAGTACAGCACGCACCTCGATATCCTGAAAGTTCAGTGACAGTCTATCTCCGGTAAAAACCAGTCTCTCTTTAAGCAGGTCCTCTTTCTCCTGTTTGGAGAGTGAGCGAACCTCTACAGCAAAGACTTCATTTGCCTGATAGGCAAGATAGTCATACTCACCATTAGGAGTAATTTCGATGACAACATTCTCACCAACCGGCTTGGTTTCAATCTTGCTGACGGGCGTTGCAAAATCCATGACATCCAATGACTGAATAAGGGAATTGTCAATCGAGGCCTTAAAAACCTCCATGATGATTTTTCCACCCTGTTCACGCACATCAATCGGAACCGAGGAATCACCCAGAGTTACCAGTACGCGACCTTCACCCGCCTCTCCACGACGAAAATCGATATTGGCGATATCAAAATCGCCTGCAGAAGAGATATCCTCCGCTGTCTCGTCATAGGTTACTGCCGAGGTAGTTGACTCCTGAGCTAAACTTGCACTTGAGCCAATACCCTGATTGCTGACATCCAGAGTGATCAATATATTAGAATCATTGACCTCTGTCTTATACCCCACCAATGAGGATAGATTGATAACAATTCGTGTTCTGTTACCTGCCTCAAGTGCAGTGATGCTGTGAGCGGGGCCGACACCAATCAGCTTGGTCTTGTAGCCCAGGGAATTGCTGACGCCTGAAAAGTCGAAAGATATTCGAGCAGGGTTTTCAGTGACGAAACTCGCCGGCTCATCGACAGCCCCTGACATCTCCAAAGTAATCTGTACCCTGTCTCCAGGTAGCGCGGAAAAATTTATCGCCTGCAGGGAAGGCCCGGCCATTGCCGCGAGGGGCAAGCCCCACAAAATCAACAGAAACATCAACCCGTTAACTCGGTGCGTTAAGTCACGAACCAGTCCAGATTGTTCCATCCCACAGTGTCTGAGTGCCATTGGCAAACCCCTCATCTCGAAATCCTCTTGACTATTCCGCCAACGCTAGCGAAGCCTGACGCTCAATGTAACCACCAGAACCATCCTGGACGATTTCGTTCAATTCGATTCTGTCTTCAGTAATCAGCATGATACGGCCATGGTTCTCGCCCATATAGTTGCCATTCTTTACCTTATGCACCGTACCCTCTTTGGTCTTCACAAGACCCCAAGCAACTCCTGTCTGCTCCAAGGTTCCAACCATACGGATCGAATCTAGCGGAAAACCTTCCAACTCTTCCCTGCGTCGATTGATATCGGGCCGCAGTCCGTTACCGGTAACACTGGTAGCCTCGGCCTGTTCACCCGACATATCAACGAATGGGTTGCGGCGACCCGCTTCAGTGTAGAGAAAGGTTTCAATCTGCTTGATCTCAGGCAGGGGTTCAATCCGTGTAGGAGGCGCCGATTTCTGATCAGCCACATAATTTCTCAACTCATCCAGATTAGGGTTTGCGCAGCCAAAGATCATTAGCATGGGCAACAAAGGGATCAGCAATCTGTATTTTTGCAGCATAATACTCACGCTCACTCTCCCCCCTCTTCATCAAGATAGCGGTAGGTCTTGGCCGTTGCTTCCAGCACCAATTCGGTATTACCCGATTTTGGATCGCCCCGCTTAATCTTGATGTCATGAATGGTCACGATGCGCGGCAGCGCGGCCAATCCACTGATAAAATTCCCGAACTCATGGTATTTACCATTTACAATGATCTGTATCGGCAACTCAGCGTAAAACTCCTTTGGTACTTCGTCTAGCGGCTTGAAGAGTTCAAACTCGAGTCCCGATGCCAAACCGGTCTGTGACACATCCACCAATAATTCTGCGACTTCTGTCTTATCCGGTAGTTGCCTCAACATGGTACCAAAAGACTGCTTCATCTCTTCCAGCTGCTGGCGGTAGGCATCCAGATTTGAAGCTTTCGCCTGTTTGGTCTCAAACTCCTTGCGTAAGGTCTGCTCTTTACTCTGTACAGCTTCGAGACCAATGAGCTGATCTTCGATAATCAGGTAGTAACCTGCTGCAATCACAATCACTGCAACAAGCACCACAACAACAGCCTTAACCGGTGTTGGCCAAATACCTATGTTATTCAGGTCTAGTTCATTGAGATCTTCAAAATTCATTCTTCCACCTCCACATTCTGGGAGGCTTGCTTAACCGTGAGCTTGAAATGGCTGTAACCCGTTCCGGTTTTCTCTTTGCTCTCGATAAAATCCAGTGTTGGACTATCCAGCCACTCAGAGCTATCGATATTTCGCATCAAGGAAGAGACCCGGGCATTGGATTGAGCCTGTCCTTTAAAAGCAACTTTATTACCTGACTGCTCAATCTCATCGAGATAGACCCCATCGGGCAGAGTTGACACAACCTCATCAAACAGATGTACGATCTGTGGCCGACTACTCTGCAACTCTTGAATGATGTTCATTCTGGCCAGTAGATTTTGTTTGGTCTTATCCAGATCACGAATTTCGCTAATCTGCTTTTCAACCGCCTTGATCTCTTGCTTCAGGTAGTTGTTTCGCTGATCTTGCGCTTCTATTTGAGACTGGATGATGCTGTGAACACCATATACAGCAAAAGCGGATAGGAGCGCCCCTGCCAGGACCATCATCCCAAACTCTTTCTGGCGCTCTTTACGTTCAGCTTCCCGCCATGGGAGTAAGTTAATGCGCGCCATCAGTCGAAACTCCTCAGTGCGAGACCACAGGCAATCATTAATGCGGGAGCATCAGCACTCAACGCCTGTGGTTTTACCCTGGATGAAACCGACATGTTAGCGAACGGATTCGCCACCGATGCCGGGGTTCCCAACTTCTCTTCCACTAAATCGTCAATACCCGGTATGGATGAACTGCCGCCAGCCAGGATAATATGATCCACGCTGTTGTAGGCACTGGAGGAGAAGAAAAACTGAAGTGATCGGCTAACCTGCTGTGCCATCGCCTCTTTGAAAGGCTCCAACACTTCAGGGATGTAGTTATCAGGAAGACCACCCTGACGTTTAGCCATACCAGCCTCTTCAATTGAGAGTCCGTAGCGTCTCTGAATCTCTTCAGTCAGCTGACGGCCACCAAAATTCTGTTCACGTGTGTAGATGATCTTATTGTTGTGGAGTACATTCAGTGTCGTTGTCGTAGCACCGATGTCAGCAATGGCGATGGTCTGATCCTCACCATGCTCGGGAAGCTGATCCAGTAACTGGGAGCAGGCATTCTCCATCGCGTAAGCTTCAACATCCACAATATTGCCAGTAAGACCTGCGATATCCAAAGCTTCAACCCGATCATCCACGTTTTCGCTACGGGAAGCAGCCAGTAACACATCCACCAACTCCGGATTTTTCTCCGAAGGCCCGATCACCTCGAAATCGAGATTGACCTCTTCCAATGGGTAGGGGATGTACTGATCCGCTTCTAACTGGATTTGGCTCTCCAGCTCTTGATCAGACAGGGAGGCAGGCATGGAAATTACTTTCGTAATGACTGCCGACCCTGAAACGGCGACAGCAGCATGCTTTGCCTTCGAGCCGGAACGCCGGACCGCAGCACGTATCGCTTCGCCAACAGCATCAACTTCAGCGATGTTCTTTTCAACGACAGCATTGCCGGGGAGTGGCTCCACGCCATAAGCTTCGACACGATAGGTCGAACCGGTGCGCCCAGTAGCTTGCGACAACTCCAGCAGCTTAACTGCCGTAGAACTGATGTCGATGCCTATTAAAGGCGGCTTTTTTCTTCCGAATAGTGACATGCGGTTTACCCAAACGATCCTTATGCCGCAGAACTTAACTAGGATTCTCTTTAACTAGAGTAAGTAACTATATAGCAGCAAATGATTTTTTTGTGAAGACATTTTTTCACAAATGAGCTGAAAAAGCTCGCATTTTATTTGCTAGACTATCTGACTTTGCATGGAAACCATTCTGTTCCCTCCGGATCAACCAATTCTGTGAACCAGCGCATGAAGTCGTTCTACAAACTCTCAAGATACCTCGTTTACTTCTTATTCGGCCTTTCGGCGATAGGTGCCATCGGTCTATATGGTACCTACCTCTACCTTGAACCCAAGTTGCCATCCATCGAAACACTCAAAGATGTGCATCTACAGGTCCCCCTTCGTATCTACAGCAGCGACCACCTGTTGATCGCAGAGTTTGGAGAAAAACGTCGCGAGCCTCTCGACTTTGACGAAGTTCCCCCACTCATGATCCAAGCCTTCCTGGCTGCTGAAGATGACCGCTTTTTCCAGCACCCTGGCGTGGACTATCACGGCATAATACGAGCAGCCGTTCAACTTCTCCTAACCGGTGAACGCCGGCAAGGTGGCAGCACCATTACGATGCAGGTCGCAAGGAATTTCTTCCTTAGCAGTGAGAAGACCTACACTCGTAAATTGAATGAGATATTTCTCTCCTTCAAGATAGAGCGTTTGCTCTCCAAAGAGGAGATACTCGAACTCTATCTCAACAAAATCTATCTCGGTCACCGTTCATATGGCGTGGGTGCCGCTGCTTTAGTCTATTACGGCCGGCCGGTTGAAAAACTTGAGCTTTCTGAAATCGCTATGATTGCCGGCCTGCCTAAAGCACCATCGCGACTTAACCCCCTTTCAAATCCTCAACGCGCATTGATTCGCCGTAATTATGTTCTACGCCGGATGCTGGATCTGGACTACATCAGTCAAGCTGAATACGAAGCTGCAAAGACAAGTCCAATCAGCGCTGAACCACATAATGCACCAAGTGAAATTGAGGCACCTTATGTGGCAGAAATGGCGCGGGCAGAAGCAGTTACGCGCTTTGGACAAGAAGCCTATACCAGAGGCTACACCATCACAACCACTATCGAAAGCCATCTTCAGGAGGCTGCTAACAGGGCATTGCGTGATGCAATTCAAAGCTATGATAAGCGCCATGGTTACCGGGGTAGTGCTGGATATTACGAAATCAGCGAGGAGACCGAAGAGGCGACATTGATCGAAAAACTCGCTGATCTGGCCGATGCAGCCGACTTAAAAAAGGGCATAGTGATCGCTGTAACTGAGAAGGAGATCACAGTTCTGTCAGCGCAGGGAGAGCACCTCACCATAGATTGGGCCGGTTTATCATGGGCTAGTGCCTATATCGACACTGAGCGTAAACAGACAGAACCCAAACAGGCAGCTGAGATAGTTAAGCCTGGTGACATGGTCTATCTCTATAGCGAACTGAATGAGGATGGATTACCCTACTGGCGGCTTGCCCAGATACCTAAAGTATCTGGCGCCATGGTTTCACTATTTCCAAATAACGGTGCAGTTAAGGCCTTAGTTGGCGGCTATGACTTCTACCTCAGCAAATTCAACAGGGTGACACAGGCAAGACGCCAGCCAGGCTCTGGTTTCAAACCCTTTATCTACTCATCTGCACTGGAAGCTGGCTTCAACCCTGCCAGTATTATTAACGATGCCCCTGTGGTCTTTGACGACGAAGGCCTGGAGGCTGCATGGCGACCTGAGAACTACAGCGGAAAATTCTTTGGCCCGACACGTCTCAGATACGCCTTGACTCATTCGCGAAACCTGGTCTCTATACGACTACTGAGAAAGATAGGTATCAAGCAGGCTATCAACTACGCAAGCCGCTTCGGATTCGATAAAAAACAGTTACCGCATGATCTATCTCTTGCATTGGGGAGTGGTGCAGTCACCCCTCTGGCTATGAGCGAAGGGTATAGCGTGCTTGCAAATGGCGGCTTTTATGTCTCATCGCATATTATAGAATCTATACGAGATGATCAGAGTGAGCTCCTATATCAAGCCAACCCTCTGCAGATATGCGACGAAGCTATGGAACAGGCCGCAGCTGAAGCGGCTGATCAGATATCAATAAACGATCCAGAGTCGGAAATCACAGAGCAAGCCGAGCCGATAACTCCCCGCTGCGCCGCGCAAGCCATATCCCAACAGAACCATTATCTGATGCACTCCATGCTGCGTGATGTGATTCAACTTGGTACAGCCCGGAAGGCCCGTGCACTTGGAAGAAAAGATATCGCAGGTAAAACAGGCACCACCAATGACCAGAAAGATGCCTGGTTCAACGGCTTTAATCACTATCTGGTGACCACTGCCTGGATTGGGTTTGACGATGTTTCCCCTCTTGGCAGAGGTGAAGTGGGTGGTCGTGCCGCACTACCCGCCTGGATCGACTATATGAAGGTAGCACTCAATGGCATAGAGGAGCGTATCCCTGACATGCCTTCAGATATGATCACCATGCGCATCGATTCTGAAACCGGCCAACCAGTCGGAGTTGGTCACCCCAGAGCAATGTTTGAAGTTTTCGAAGTTGGCAAAGCACCTGCTCAACCGAAGCAAAACTCCAACAGCAATACGCAACAGGAGCAGAGGAGAGGAAGCGTAAAAGCCATTGAGGATCCGTTCTGATATCGATGACCTCGGGCGAATCGCGATGAACTTTCAATCAAAGAAATGGCCAATGCTATAGAAACATGCTACGAATAGTCGGCGAGTGAGGATATCTCAAATCCAAAAAATTAATCGATGTAAATAGGCTATCCAGTCCGGCAGACAACACACTTCGGTAAATACTCCTATGACCAACGGCAAACGACTTCTACAAAAACGCATTGCCTACGAGGCCGCACGCATACTGACTGAATTACGTTCCGATAATATTGCCTACGCATGTCGAAAAGCTGCAGCTAAACTTGGCGTTACCCGGCAGCAGATGATGCCGAACAGGGAGGAGGTGGAATTTGCCCTTCAGGAACAGCAACGTCTGATTCTGGGTCATCAGCAACCTGATGCTTTACAGCTGTTGCGTGAAAACGCACTTGAGGCGATGCAGGCGTTGAAGACCTTTCATCCACATTTGGTTGGACCGGTACTTCGCGGCACTGCAGACAGTAACAGCCGGATAGAATTACATCTCCATGCCGAGACGCCAGAAGAGGTACTCTTCACCCTTAGCGACCTGCATATTCCATGGCAAGAGAAACAGCGTAACCTGCATTTCAGCGATGGCAGCCATGAGACAATACCCTGCTTTACCTTCTCAGCCGACGAGATACAGTTTTTATTGGTTGTATTTCCTAACGACAGCCGTCATAAACGCCCATTGGACTCTTTTGACAACCGCCCCTACGAGGGGATTAACCTTAAGCAGCTGAGAGATTTGCTGGCGAAGGAACAGGCAATGGATGAGCCATTGCCTGAGAACCGTGCCTTGATCTGAGCCATAGTTGCCTATCGCTTATCCATCGGCACATAGTCTCGCCGCGGATAGCCTTTGTAGATTTGACGGGGACGGCCGATCTTCTGCCTTGGGTCATCCATCATCTCCAACCAGTGCGCAACCCAGCCAACCGTTCTGGCAATTGCGAACATAACTGTGAACATATTGTTAGGTATACCGAGTGCCCGGTAGATGATGCCGGAGTAGAAATCCACATTCGGATAGAGTTTGCGTTCGATGAAATACTCATCATTAAGCGCGATCTCCTCCAGACGCTGGGCTAACTCGAACATCGGATTGCTGTCGTCAGCAAGACGCTCAAGTACCTGATGACAGACTTCTCTTATGATGCCGGCACGTGGATCATATTTTTTATAGACGCGATGACCGAATCCCATCAAGCGGAAACCATCATCCTTGTCTTTCGCTTTGGCCAGATATTTATCGATTTGTGATACATCGCCAATCTCATTCAACATATCCAGAACCGCTTCGTTGGCACCACCATGGGCAGGCCCCCACAAAGAGGCAATACCTGCAGCAATACAGGCAAAGGGGTTAGCCAGCGAGCTACCAGCAAGCCTGACTGTTGAAGTACTGGCATTCTGCTCATGGTCCGCATGCAGAATGAAAAGCAGATTGAGCGCCTTCTCAGCAACTGGATCCAATTCATACGGTTCACAAGGGGTGGCATACATCATGTGCAGCAAGTTCGCACAATAGGAGAGGTCATTGCGTGGATACATGATCGGCTCGCCAATATTGTGTTTGAAGCTGGCGGCAGCAATGGTGGGCATCTTTGCGATCAGACGATGGGCAGCCACTTGTCTCTGCTCAGGATCATTGATATCCAGTGAATCGTGGTAGAAAGCAGACAAGGAGCCAACAACCCCAACCATGATCGCCATAGGGTGAGCGTCATAGTGGAAACCGCCAAAAAAGTGCTTCAAAGTCTCGTTCAGCATTGTATGACGACTGATCAAACTGTTGAAATCAACCAATTCGCTTTTCGTGGGAAGCTCACCATTCAAGAGCAGATATGCTGTCTCCAGGAAATCTCCGCCATCAGCGAGCTGCTCAATGGGATAACCTCGATATTCAAGGATACCCACCTCACCCTGGATAAAAGTGATTTTACTGTTACAGCTTGCCGTGGACATAAAGCCCGGATCGTAGGTAAAAACACCTGCATCACTATAGAGCGAAGAGACGTCAATTGCCGGTGGACCCTGTACCGACTCCCGAACCGGTAGCTTGATTGACACACCGGTCTCATCATTGGTCAAGGTATAAGTTTTTTGATTATCCGCCATGGTGAACTCCGTAAATTACCGCAAACCAACCCGCTGCACGACACGATATGCCGATTTAGCTAAAAAGGCCAGTCACAGTGAAAACAGGCATAACCCTGTGAATTGATTATTTATTTTTACTGCCCATGGTAGGGGTAGGAGCTATAATGTTGACTGAACACATTCAGAGATTCAAGCTTTGCAAGTGACGCGGGGGCTCCTGTCACTTAATAAAATCACCTTAATGCGAGCAGAAAACCGCTACAGGTATAATCTCCATACTCCTCATATAATATTTTTATAAGGCCCCAAATTATAACTTAAAGCCATGCTGAAACATCAACAAGTTTATGTAAATGATAACTATTGGGTTTTACAGCAAATAGTCTGCAGGCAACACCATCACCCCTGAATAGTCACCAGAAAACAGCAGAACATCTCCGATCCGGCCCAAAAAGGTTCTATCTTTGTGGCAAGCTGTTAATCCAGAATCGCTCTCGCCCTGGCACCTACAAAGTGACCGGATCACTAAAAAAGCGGGCCGAAGCTTCATTGGCAGGCCTCAATTGATCGAACCAAGTCGCCCTTTCATCATATTTTGCGAAAAAAGGCTGCTGAACCCAAGAGGGGTCTCTCGCCTGAATGAATCGCAGCACGAATACCTTTTCGCCATCGACCTCAGCAACACCCTGAATCTCAACCTTGCCTGGGGCTGCACTCATACTGGGACCACGAGCGGTGCGACCAAGACCTGAGACCTTCTGCATCGCTTCTCTGTAGATTTCCCAGGCCTTATACAGCGGCACTTCAAAATAGCGTCTTGCGCCAGTATCTCGCTCAACGAACTGGTAGTAGGGAATAACCCCCAGCTTAACCTGTTCATTCCACATTCTCACCCAGTCATCAGCCTGATCATTGATATGCGCCAGCAGGGGACCCTGACTCCTTATTTCAGCACCCGTCGCCCTCAAGCGACGAATCGCGGCTCTTGCGATGTCCGTATCCAACTCACGCCAGTGGTTATAGTGCGCCATGATGGCGACATGTTTCCCCGCCAGAACCAGATGATGTATCAGCTCGATCAACTCATCTGCGTCACTATCGGTAATAAAGCGTTGAGGCCAGAAGCTAAGCGCCTTGGTACCAATCCTCAGCGATTGAATATGACTGAACTGCGGGTGCAGCAAGGGCTCAAGATAGCTCTTCAACTGACGACTCTTCATCACCATTGGATCGCCGCCAGTCACCAGCAAATCGGTTACTTCGGTGTGTTCCCGAAGATAGCTGTATAGACGCTCAGACTCAGTGGTGGCCATCCGCAAAGATTTATCACCGACAAACTGAGCCCAACGAAAACAGAAGCTGCAGTAACTGTGGCAAGTTTGACCCTGGCTGGGGAAAAACAGCACAGTCTCGCGATACTTGTGCTGCAAGCCCGGAACAGGTTCACCTGACTCATCGCGGGGTATGTTCTCACCCAGCTGACCGGCAGGATGAGGATTAAGTTCTGCTCGAATCGAATCAGCTAATACTCGCAGGGCCTTCTTATCCGCGCCAGAGCGTATTGCCAAAGCCATGCGATTGAAGTGTGCCTCTGAAAGCATCCCTTTCTGCGGAAATATGAGCTGAAAAATTGGATCCTCAGGCACACAGCTCCACTCTATAAGCTCTTCGATCACATAGGCATTAATCCTGAAGGGTAATACCGACGAGACGACCTTCATCTCAAAAAGCAACTCACTTGGAAGCTGCTTCAATTGTTCGATTTTATCGAAATCTCGAGCAGTAAATACCTTGAATTGCTGTGGTGCGTCTTCAAACTCAACTTTGTGTAGCAAAGTTCGAGTCATTGACGATTGTTGTGACATATTCGGCTCCAGGTCTTCCGCCTAACCTACGCAAAGGTCTCAGATGACTTAACAGCCAGCTGAGTTGCACCCGATAGATCAAGTTAAGTAGCTGTGGCAGATGACAAATTCATCGCCTAAAGTCTCAGCGAAAGATAAAGTTAGCGATTAACAGGCTCTTTTTTATGATTAACACTACTGTTTTGAGCTGCATTCACCTTGAGAAATGTTTTCGGTGAAACAGTAGCTATGTCCCTAAATCGAAGAAATTTTCCACCCCTCAGCAAATCCCTTTCATGTAGGAAGGAGGGCGCATACCCTAACAAACAATAGTCATCGGAGCAAAACAGTAGCGCACAGCCTCCGGCATAAAAAAACCCATCTCACCGAAATTAGCGTCATTTTAAAGCAATTAGCCTCTATATCATAAAACATAGATATACATTACGTTAAACAATACTTGATTACATAAGCATTAAAAACTATATATATTGTCTTGACTGCTATGTTAGACAAATAATTGCCAGCAACCTGTTTAGACACCAAATAACGAATATGGACACTTATTGTGCAAAGCACTATAAATTTTTTTCGCTACCATCCATAATTCAGCTTATGGACTCATAATTAAAAACAGATAGCCGACAGACCATCCACCAAGGCAACGATATGAACCTACACGAATACCAAGCTAAATCACTATTTGCCAACTACGGCATACCCGTTCCTCAGGGGCAGGCGGTTTCAAGCCCGAGTGAAGCCCGTGCCGCCGCACAGGAACTTGGAGGCGACCTTTGGGTAATCAAAGCCCAGGCCCATACCGGCGGACGTGGTAAGGCAGGCGGCGTACAACTGGCCCGCAACCTTGATGAAGTAGAGCAGATGGCTGGAGAGATTCTCGGCATGACACTGGTCACCAATCAGACCGGTCCAGAGGGATTGCCAGTCAACAGTGTTCTGGTGGAGGAGGGGAGTAACATCGACAGAGAACTCTATCTCGGCGCTCTGCTTGACCGGTCACGTTCCCGTATCGCATTCATGGCCTCTGCCGCCGGCGGCATGAACATTGAAGAAGTCGCCGCCAATACCCCGGAGAAGATCCTCACCACAGTGATTAACCCAGCCACCGGCATGCTCCCCTATCAATGCCGCAAACTGGCTTTTGGCTTAGGCCTTACCGGGGATCAGATTAAACAGTTTTCGAAAATTATGATGGCGCTTTATCGACTCTATATCGACAAAGATATCAGCCTGATCGAAATCAACCCACTGATAATCACCACTGACGGAAAACTCATTGCTTTGGATGCAAAAATCAATCTGGACAGTAACGCCCTCTATCGTCACCAGGATCTGGTTGCCCTGCGAGATATATCTCAGGAGGACGAAAAAGAGGCCGCAGCCGCGAAGCATGACCTCAACTATATAACCCTGGACGGCAGTATCGGCTGTATGGTCAATGGAGCCGGCCTGGCAATGGCTACTATGGATATGGTTAAGCTTCACGGTGGGGAACCGGCAAACTTCCTCGATGTGGGTGGTGGCACTACGGCCGAAAGAGTCACTGAAGCATTTAAACTCATTCTCTCTGACGACAAAGTCAAAACAGTATTGGTGAACATCTTTGGTGGCATTGTTCGTTGCGACCTCATCGCTGAAGGCATTATCACCGCAGCACGTAGCATCGGCGTACCGGTTCCAGTGGTTGTCAGGCTTGAGGGAACCAATGCAACAGAGGGCCTCGAAATGCTCTCTTCGAGCGGTCTGGACTTCATTACCGCCAATGACTTCACCGAGGCCGCTAAAAAGGCCGTCTCGGCCGCCGCTTGAAACCACCAGCTGACAGGAAAAAAGAGACATGAGCATTCTCGTAGACAATAACACCCGCGTCATCTGCCAAGGCTTTACCGGCAAGCAGGGTACCTTCCACTCTGAACAGGCAATCGCCTACGGCACCAATCTGACTGGTGGTGTCACCCCGGGAAAAGGAGGGCAGTCCCATCTCGACCGCCCTGTTTTCGATACAGTCCATGATGCTGTGGCAAATACGGGGGCTGATGCCAGCATGATCTATGTTCCTCCGCCATTTGCTGCCGACGCAATCATCGAAGCAGCGGACGCAGGTATCAAGGTTATCGCCTGCATCACTGAAGGCATACCCATCCTTGATATGCTGAAGGTCAAAGAGGCGTTGAAAACCTACCCATCCCGACTCATAGGACCCAACTGTCCCGGCATCATTACACCAGGCGCATGCAAAATCGGCATTATGCCTGGCTCGATTCATCTACCAGGCAGAGTCGGGGTTATGTCACGCTCCGGCACCTTGACCTATGAAGCGGTTCATCAGACCACCCAGGCCGGACTGGGTCAAAGCACCTGCGTCGGACTCGGAGGCGATCCGATCAATGGCACCAGTTTCATCGATTGCCTCAAACTCTTTGAAGATGATGAGCAGACTGATGGCATTATTATGGTTGGCGAGATCGGCGGCTCTGCCGAAGAGGAGGCAGCCGAGTACATCAAACAGCATGTGAAAAAGCCGGTAGTCGCCTATATCGCTGGAGTCACGGCACCTCCGGGTAAACGCATGGGACACGCTGGCGCAATCATCAGCGGCGGAAAGGGTACAGCTGAGGCCAAGTTTCAGGCTCTGGAATCTGCAGGGGCACATGTGGTTCGCTCCCCCGCCGAGATGGGTAGGCGCATGGCGGAACTGCTCGATTGAACGTTACAGGATCCATGATGAAAAAAGCCAATCTGACCAAACCAATCAAGAGCCCTTATCTGATACCCCTCGACGGGTCTTTAAAGTTAAAAGATCTCTCCACCCAACCTCCCGATGACGCCCCAGGAAAAAAGGACTGTAAAAAAAATCTAGCGAATGAGGTCGAGGCACTCAATGAACTGCAGCGACAACTCTATGCCGAGGATCGGCGTTCGCTGCTGATTCTATTCCAGGCGATGGATGCCGCAGGAAAAGACAGCACAATCCGGGCAGTGATGACAGGCATCGATCCCAGCGGCTGTCAGGTATTTTCATTCAAGCAGCCCTCCAAACTCGAGTTGGATCATGATTTTTTATGGCGCACCACACGCTGCCTGCCAGAGCGTGGTCGTATTGGCATTTTCAACAGAAGCTATTATGAAGAGACCCTGGTAGTGCGGGTTCATCCTGACTATTTAGACTCCCAGCGCATACCAATTCCGTCAAATCTGGATGATCTTTGGCAACAGCGTTTTGACTCGATTCGCCAATTTGAAAAACATTTAGCCCTGAATGGCACCGTGGTCATCAAATTCTGGCTCAATGTCAGTAAAGACGAACAGCGCAGGCGCTTTCTCTCACGTCTTAACGAACCACACAAACATTGGAAATTTTCAGTCAAGGACGTTGAAGAGCGGCAACACTGGAAAACCTATATGAAGGCATATCATGAGACCCTGACTGCCACATCAAAACCCGGAGCGCCCTGGTATGCCATCCCGGCTGATAACAAACCCTATATGCGCTGGCAGGTAGCACGAATTATCCGCAAAACCCTGGAGTCTATGGCCCCTCAATACCCTGAAGTAGATCAACAGGAGTCGGGGCGATTCGAAGAGATGCGCCAACTGCTCAGCCAGGAAGACTCATAAGGCAACCCAATCAAGTTATCAGGCGCTGATCAGGCGCCACTATAGCGGATCTACCAGTGTGGGCGCATAATAGGGTGGTTGCCCACTCTCCTCTTCAGCAGCCTCACGAAGAGGACGGTAATTGATGAAGCAAGATGCAAGGAAGAGATTTTTTAAACCAATGTCGATAAACTGACAGCCATCTGGAAAAACCATGACCCGTTGGATTCCCCTACTCACCACCATCGGCCTGATCATATCTCTCCCAGTTAGCGCCGATCGATTCTCCGAAACCCGAAGCAACCGCCAGAATGCGGCTACCACCTGCAACGACTATCGGGTTAATAATCGATTACCCTGCTTTGTTTCCCGCAACCGATGCCCTAACGGCTTTGAGGTATTAGAGCGCTTTGACAGTGGGCCTGGTACAGAATTTGTTGCCTGCCGAGACTTAAGACATGAACGTCCAGCCACCGTTAACAGAGCTACAACTGTCAGCAGCAGCAAACGCCTATTGTCGCAGCAGTTCAACCGACTGGTACGCCTGGCCCAAAATAGTCAGGTTGGGAAGACTTACCACCTGCCTAAATCGACCCAAAAAATACTGACCACCTATTTCTCTCAGATCAGTCTCGATAGGATCACTATCCACCAGAGCAAGGCGATAGAGACAGGCTGCTTCAACGACTGTCAGAGGATCTACTGCTCGCTCAAGGAACCGGTCGAAAATTGGATCAAGCCAAACAGGGGGCAGATTGCATCCAGCCTGTTACATCAGGTAGCCCACGCTGAGCGCTGTGATATTCAAGGTGGAAGGGAGAGATTTATAACAAACTGGCTAGATAACCTACCCGATGAGGTCATCAACAGTCTGGAGCAAGGCACCCCATTCGACGCCTCGAATATTCACTACGAGAACTACATAGAGCGACATG
Source organism: Candidatus Thiodiazotropha sp. AKAK3 (assembly GCF_058244645.1). Classification (NCBI taxonomy): domain Bacteria; kingdom Pseudomonadati; phylum Pseudomonadota; class Gammaproteobacteria; order Chromatiales; family Sedimenticolaceae; genus Candidatus Thiodiazotropha; species Candidatus Thiodiazotropha sp. AKAK3. The sequence continues at coordinate 183,932 of NZ_JBSYOQ010000059.1, read as the reverse complement.
CACAGAATCGCACTGAAAGTGTTTGCCGCCGTATTCACTGCTCCAAAGAGTGACATGCATTGGCGTCACAAGCTATTGACCCTTAAATGAATCTGCTTGAAGCCACAACCCTCTACTGTCCCTATTGCGGTGAGATGAATGAGATTTTGGTTGACCGCAGCGAGACAGAACAATCCTACATTGAGGATTGCTCTGTCTGTTGTCGTCCTATGGCGCTTCAACCTAAAAAGATCAGTTGGGCAGCGTGAAGTGTGCGTTTGTGGTGGTGCAGGGCAAGGCGCAACGACGCGGAATAGCCCGCTATTCCAAGGAGTTGCAACGCCGCTATGCGCCGCCACAAGCGTGCAATTCATGCTGTAGCGTGATTCACCCAACAGGTGACCATCTGCATCGAAGCTATTTTCAACAAAATCAGTAACCTGCTATTAGAATGGAGCGGTCAACTGATTTTTTTAGGTTCAAATCAACTGTGGTCCCGAAATCAAACTGAGCGTTAAACGGGATGATGAGTGATTACTCTAAAACTATTGCTTATAGGTAGCCTTAAGCGCCTTTGATAGTGACGCCCATGATTTTTCATCTGCCTCTTTCTGATAGGCCAATGGCAACTCAAACTGCTTACCGAATTTATCAGCGTCAGGATTGGTAAATGAGTGTTTTGCGCCAGGATAATTGGTGAAAGTGTGTTTCACGTTCGCATGGGCCATCTCTGCCATGAATGCATCGATATGCTCCTGTTTAACGAAAGGATCATCAGCCCCGTTATACACCAGTACTTCGGCCTTTACGCCCCCTTTTTCCGCTGGCTTCGTGGCGGGCAGACTACCGTGAAAACTACCCACCAGATCAAGGTCTAAACCTCTACGGGCCATCTCCAGCACAATCCCACCACCAAAGCAGTAGCCGATGGCAGAGATATCCTCTTTTTCCACTGTCTCATGACCTTGCAGACTTGCCAGCGCCGCCTTGAAGCGAGCCGTAGCAACCGACATATTCTTTTTGACTTCACCAGCAAATTTACCTGCATCCTTTGGATGGCTGGCCTGTTTGCCTTCACCATACATATCAACGGCGAGCGCAGTATATCCCATACCAGCTAACTGCTTGGCCCGGTTACGGGCGTACTCATTGTGTCCCCACCACTCATGAACCACCAGTATGCCAGGGCGTTTACCCTGAATCGCATCGTCATAGGCCAAAAAACCCTTCATCAGGGTATCGCCGTCTCGATATTCAACAGGCTCGCCCACAACTGCAGCGGAGACCGCTATGGAAAAACAGTATAAAAGAGTTCCAATCAAGCTTCTTTTCATGACTCCATCCTCTTAGATTTAACCTGAATCCGTGGGTTCAGGTTTAATTTTAATTTATCGTGAAAGTAGAGTGGCAAAAGTTGTACCATCCCGCCCATGCGACACTTTTTTTCAATACTCCTCACCCTATGCAGTTTTACCGCCACTGCTGATGAAATCAACCTGATAGACTCTGAGGAGAATGATATTGCCATCCAGGTCAGCCCGGCAGAGGGTGACCTGCTGATGATTTGGTTGCTTGATCACGATCAACAGCGCCCCCTGTTTGATACCCTGCTGCAAAATATCGTAAAAGCCGGTATTGAAGTCTGGCGTGTGGATCTGCTGCAAGCCTATTTCATGCCCAGGTCGAGCGAGAACATTCGGACCCTTGATGGCAACGGCGTCGAAGCAGTACTGACTGCGGCCCATAAGCACAGTAATAAACGCATCCTGCTTGCCTCCTATGATCGTATGCCACTACCTCTGCTTCGCGGCGTGCGCCAGTGGCAGGCGCAGACTTCCGACTCGCGTCTGAGTGGCGCCCTGCTGTTCTATCCCAACCTCTTTGGCCCACCCCCCATTGCCGGGGAAGCCCCTGTAGCCGATCCCATTCTCTATGCGACTAATATCCCCCTGGCCATCTTTCAGCCAGCCCTGGGCAGCCACCGATGGCGAATGGATGAGATTCTTTCAGCCCTCTGGCAAACTGGCTCTGCAAGCTATCTCTATCTGGTACCTGGGGTTAGAGACTGGTTCTTTATGGGTGAGGGTGACGACCCTCCCACCGAAGAGGAGCAGCACGCAACAGATCTGATACCAGAACAGATTAAACAGTTCGCCAAATTGTTCGAGAGCCACCCCAAACCCAGCACCGCCCTTCCAATGGATGCTCATCACGACACCCCCAGAGTAATCCGATCACTGGAACAGCTCAAACAGCCAAAACCAGGCAGCAGTTTCACTCTATCTGACATTCATGACCAGAGGTTCGATAGTCACATCCTGGATGGCAAGGTGGTTTTACTCAATTTCTGGGCGACTTGGTGTCCACCCTGTGTCGAGGAGATCCCCTCTCTGAATCGCTTGAATCAGCTCTTCAAGGATAATGAGCTGCGTATTGTTTCAATCGATTTTCGTGAAACCCCTGAGGAGATGTCCACTTTTCTTAAGCAAATCCCTGTCGATTTTCCAGTACTGATGGACAGGGACGGGTTGGTTTCAATGGACTGGCAGGTCTTCAGTTTTCCCAGCTCTTTCATCATCGACCGGCAAGGTCAGATTCGTTACTCCGCTAACCGGGCGATCAGTTGGGATAGTGCCGAAGTGGTCAACACCTTGAACAATCTGCTTACAGAACAGGCTCCTACAGCAAAACCCAGCAGCAGATAGCACACCAGGGTTGAGGGAACTCTACAGCGTTCATAATGTGATCAAAATCATATCGCTGAATAAGTGTTTTATAATAAACTAATAAAACCTTACTCCATTTCAAGTGAGCAGTTTGATCATGGCTACAAAAACCACAAAGAAAACAGCGGCGCCGGCAAAGTCCAACGCCGCCTCAAGCAGCACTAATACCCGCAAGAAGAGCACCCCGAAAAAATCAACTGCACAGAAAAGCCAAGCCAAGAAACCCTCCTCAGACAACAAAATTCTTCCAGGCCTGATGCAGGGCTTACAGTCAGTCTTTGACAAAATCCACAAAGATAACCAGATTCGTGAAGATCACCATGAGAAGATCATTGAGGAGTTCAGTGATCGTCTCACCCACGCCTTCAAGCAAACCCATGAAGAGGCAGAAGAGCGGGAGAAACTGCTGCAGGAGAGACTTGAGGCGATCGAGAAGGAACAGACCTATAAGATCCAGAGAATCAAGCTCTTCTCCCTGCCCGGCACACTCATTGCGATAGCAGCACTGATCTATCTGTTCTATGTGGTGCATGTTATGGAGAGTTCCATGACCAGTATGTCAGCAGATATGCATAAGATCCAAGGCTCTATCGCCGCCATCGGCCAAGACACCTCCACTATGTCTGTTGGCGTGACAGACATGAATGAAAACATAACTGACCTGAATGGCAATATGAAGTCTATGACCAGTGAAGTGAAAGGCATGAATGGTAATATGGGGCATCTAAACCGTAACGTTGGAGTAATGACCCGGGATGTTGGTGATATGTCCCACACTGTCAGCCCAGTGATGAACGGTATGCGTACCTTCATGCCCTTCTAATACACTATCTACGATGGATTGCTAATAATAGGAGCCAGGATGAAGGATCATCTACTCACAGTAATACTGGAGCCGAGCAGAGATGAGATCAAACCCATTCTCGATGGACTCACCGAGTTTGGCATTCAAGCTATCGGGGGAGAGCACCCCCGATCTATAGCTGCTTTACTTCATGATGCTTCTGGAGTGGTAATTGTAGGCGCTACCGGACAAACCATTCTGGGTCATTTTCATCTCAATCAGCTTTGGGTCGAATCATCACTACGAAACCAGGGGAATGGTGGACGTATCCTGGAATGCATAGTCAGCCAGGCAATCGAACAGGGTTGTAGTGAAATTCGCTTGGATAGGCATGAATCCCAGGTCGAAATCATTTTATGAAAAGCACGGTTTCAAAATCTATGCTGAGATAGCAGATTACCTTCCTGGTTTTACACGTACCTTCTACACCAAGCTGGTTTAATATAGCTCTTAAGGCACTGAAGGGGTCGGAGTCGAGTGCTCCTTATTGTGTATCACCTCGAAAAAAACAGAACTGCATTTCTCTAGCAATTCAGTCCGTTCTAGATTCGACTCCGCCCCCAGAGATCAGTAACTTCATTACCTTAAAGAGTCGGAGATTTCCGATTGACGAAACGGATCAAGTCGACAGTTTCTCCAATCTGTGCCGGGCCAACATCAGCTGCCATAACAGCGAAGCCGATGACAGGAACACCAGTCCAATAACCTGCACCATCACCATTGATTCCGCCAACTGCTTCAGTCATATTCATGATTCTTACGTCAGTGTTGTAGTCGTATAGAGACATATCGATCTGAACCCAACCTGCCTCAAAACCCTCATCAAGTTGCCAATAAAAAACATTCGCCACTGGTGTTCCCAGCACTGAGGCACTTGTACCGTTGTTATGATGAGCCTTTACCACGTTAACCTCGCGATCCAAAGTGTACGCATCAAGATAATCGACAGGTGGAAGTATCCAGTCCCAGGTTTCTTCTAGGGTCAGAGAAGCAGCGCGCTCGTCGTAGTCATAGTAATAGAGACTGACCTGAACATCAGGCGTACTTGGTGCGAAACCACCATTTTCACAGTAAACACCTGCAATAACTGGGTAATCCTGAGCAGTGATACCAGTGTTGGGAATAGTAACAGCGGCACCATCGTCAATCCCATCATCGATGTCTCCGTCACAAGCAACAACTTCACGATCAATCTGGTCCGTCAAGACAGTGCCATTGTAGATACCGTGCTTTCTCATTGGGAAGGTGGCCACGATTTCGGTGCCACCGTTGATTCCGGCTTCAGTGAAATATGGCGCTGCGATGACATCAGCACTCAGAGCCACAGCAATCGGGAAAGGGTTAGAGCCCATCGGGACCGAAGGATTTGGCGCGATATCGTTGACCGCACCGGTATCCCACTCAGTAAGACTCAAAGAGCCGGTAGATTTAACACCTCTACTGTTGTTCAACATGTGCGCCTGAGTGACATCACCAGAAGCCAGTGAAGGTAGCAGGTAGTAGGATGAATCGTTGCTGCGATAGTGCTGTGGCAGTGTGGCGTAATCATCAATATGAGTACCAGGCTCAACGAAAGCGGCGCCGCTGGCAGCGTTGATCATTATCGCGTAGGCAGTGATGCCACCACGATCCGTCGCCTCATAGACCAGTCCGGCATTGAGTGTACTGTCGTAGGGGTCATTGGTGGCACTACTGGCGGCTATACCCTCAGCAGTCAATCCGCCTGGCTCAAAACCATTGATGTTGGCATCGACCTGACCAGCACTCCATGCATCCTCGACAACTGAGCAATCAGCGGGAATCCCGTTAGCATTATGTAGAAGACCAGCAGCGATAGAGCGGTCACCATCAGTAATCACTCCGTCAGCAATGCCAGTGGCGTCGATCTCAGCGTATTTATTACCATCAGTGGCACTAGAGCTACCGGGGCCATCAGCGATAACACCCATCTCTATAATCTCAACATAACCTTCTGTCAGATCGTCGTCACTGATGGCAGTGTAGTTGTTATTGAAGTCAACACCAGCCTGAAGATGTGCTTTGTCAGGAAAGGTGCAAGATTCATCCTCTGTGATGAAATTGGGGAGACCTGTCGCTGGGTTCAGGCGAATAGTACCGTTCCAGACGTCATAAGGTGACAGATAGAGGTTGACGTCGAACACATCTGCAGAGATAAGGGAATCACGAAAACGCACCTTTACCGCTTTGAACAGACCCGTGGTATTGATGATGTTGATGCTGGTGATGATGTTGTTGTTTACATTATAGTAAGGCAGCAGCGCGATCTGGCCAAAACCATCACTATTGACGAAAGCGGCATTTCCAACAGTTGTGATGCCAGCTATCAGCATGGTCAGGGCAATCCTGGATCTCCTTAACACGGGTGCATCTCCTATTTCCTTATACGATGCTGGATTATAAACATAACCAGCCAGTGACGCTTTGATAATCGTACCCTGAAGGGGTCGACCCCTGGGATAAAATCAACTATCAACAGCACTTCCAGGTGAAAAGGCTTGCTTGGCTAAGCTGCTATTCATCCCCAAAACTGGTTCCCACCCGCTTCGCACTGATTACCCAGGGGTGATCTGGAGGTACCAGTTTTTTGTAGCCTGCCACATCAACCAACGGCACAGGCACCGCCTGGTCACCCCTGGATGCCACCATCACACCGAACGCACCTTCTGAAATCAGATCGGTGCATGCGGTTCCCAGGCGGGTTGCCAGTAACCGGTCTGCAGCAGAAGGTATTCCACCCCGTTGCAGATATCCGAGAATGGTCACCCGGGACTCAAGCCCGGTCAGCTCTTCAAGCTGTCTGGATAGGGTGACGGTGTGGTTCGCATACTCCGATTCAATTGCTGTCAGCTCTGCTTTAATCTGTTTGCGCGCCTTCTTTTCTGTCTCTTTCTGTTTTTTGTCACGCAGATCCTGCACCTCTTCCGCCACCCCTTTAGGCAGCGCACCTTCAGCAACGGCAACGATACTGAACGGCTTGCCGCCGGCAGCGCGTGCTCGAATGGCTTCTGCTACGCTTTCGATCTCATATGGGATCTCTGGTAACAGAATTACATCAGCGCCTCCTGCTAATCCCGATCCCAGAGCCAGCCAACCAGCCCGATGCCCCATGATCTCCACCACAATGATGCGGTGATGGCTGTGCGCAGTGCTGTGCAATCGATCAATGGCGTCTGTTGCAATACCCAATGCGGTATCGAAGCCAAAGGTGGTGTCTGTATGAGCTACATCATTGTCGATGGTTTTCGGCAGGGTAATCACATTCAATCCCTTTTCCATCAACTGCAAGGCGTTCTTTTGTGTTCCCCCACCCCCAATACAGACCAGGGCGTCGAGATGGTGTGCCTGATAATTCTGTGCGATAACGTCAGTCATGTCCTGGCGTTTTCCATTGAAGTACATCCGATGAGGTTTCTCGCGACTGGTTCCCAGAATAGTGCCGCCGCGAGTGAGGATGCCGGATAGTCCTGCCCTGTCCAACTGCATGGTACGATTTTCAACCAGGCCACGAAAACCATCCCGAATCCCTATGACCTGCATATCATATTGGCCCAATGCTGCTTTGCCGACACCACGGATGGCCGCGTTCAAGCCGGGGCTGTCACCACCGGAGGTCAGAATTCCGATATGCTTGGTCATGAAAACTCCTGCACTGCTGAGGGTCAGTTTTGCGTAGTGTACATTGTCAGGAGGATTGTGGAAGGCCTTGCGTTTTATTAACCCGTAGATCAAATCCTATCAGTCAGTCCAACCAGCGTATCGAACTGGGATGGCGAATCCTCAGGCGTTGCTGACCTTTACGCTGGTATAGCCATCCTCTGGCCTCTAGGGAGTGACCAACCAGCTGCTCGGGATCATCAATACCGAAGGCCTTCCAATCTTTCCAGGTAATGCGTAACGCTAGGGGGCCTTCCAGGTTTAGCCACAAGGCACTGCGGCTCTCACCAACCCGTACAATACGACCTTCAAGATGGTGAAACCCAGTCTCATTCCCCTGTAGCGAGGTAGCTCGATTCGGAGCCTCTTTCCATATTCCAAACCGCTTATCCCTGGCTTCAGATTCTGCGGCAAAATAGCAATTCGTACGACTCAGGTTGGGTGGTACGGCGATCGCCCAGCCCATCCCTTCACGCAATAATTGTGCAGCTATATTCTGCCCATCCTGACCGGAGAGATGGGCAAGTTGACGACCGTAGCGATCTTGTTTCTCAGCGCCAGGACAGACAGCGACCCGTCCTAGGTTCTGAGAGATCAGCTTCTGCAGATACTCCTTCGCTGCGAGGCCGCCAGGTTGCTCCGGTTTCCCCCAATGCCCAAGTTCAGGTGTATTGATCCCAATCAGACGAATTTTTTCACCACTTTTCAGCCTCAGGGTATCCCCATCGACTACCCGGTCCACTTTATGGGGAACACCACTGCAGGGCTTACAAACAGAGGCTTCAAGAGAGAGAGAGGAGAATATCAGGAAGGGGAGAGCGAAAAGCAAAAAGGCTCCGCGTTGCGGAGCCTTTTTAAACACTTTCGTGACCATCGACCAAGCGTCATGACGACGCATGAATAAGCCGATAGCTTAACGGCTGTATTTTTTGCGGAACTTGTCTACACGGCCAGCAGTATCAACCATTTTCTGCTTACCGGTATAGAAAGGATGACAAGAAGAGCATACTTCAACATGCATCTCTTCCTGACCCAATGTGGATCGGGTGACAATTTCGTTGCCGCAACTGCATACGACTTTGATGTCCTCGTATTGAGGATGAATGTCCGCTTTCATGACTGACTCACTCGTGAGAAATTAGTAATGATCCTGCCACATCGGCAGGCAAGGCGCGAAATAATAGGCCAAGATGGCTCATAAGGCAAGTACCAGACCCAGGAAAATCGAAATTATCAGCTGGGGCGCAAAGGAAAATCGAGAATCTGGCAGCAGTTTCCATCCGCTTGCATGCCAGTTGCAGTGGAATTTACACCCTGTAAATATCCAAGCATCCCTTTTGGGCCGACCATATTCTCCCACATCAAGCCTGATATATGCATACAAGCACTCAGTGGAGATCGATTTCGCCGCTCCTGGTCAATACGCCATTGAAGTCTGCGCAGCAGTACCTGGCGCTCATTGGGCAGTGTAGTAATGTAGTTGTCGATCGCATTCTGACGCAGATCCTCGAATTTTACCGGGTCCCTCTCGGCCAATTGGAGCAAATGGTCGAAATCCAGATCTCTAGGATCATCTTTGTTCATGGCGCTATTCTCTTGCGTCGTCAATTATAAAGCTACCATACTCTCTGAACACTGTCTCAGATGGTAATTCCTAAAGTAGGATACTTAACCTGCACCATAAACTACGATATTAATTATATTTCAATAAGTTAACTCCATTAACACTCTAGTGACGAATTTTAATCACCTAATATACGAGGACTTTGCCAGTTGATGCCTCCACTGCCTGTTCAATCCAATCAAGACGTATCTCCAGGGTCTGTCCACTTTTCTCTCTGAAAACCAGATATTCAGCTCTATCCCGGGTTACCACGTCCAGTGGCATTACCTGAGCTTGATGGGGCATACCTGACCCATCCCGCCAGTGTAGAACCAGCTCAGAACAGGCTAAAACCGCATACTGAAAGGATTCATGCAGACCACAGTCGATAGGGCGGTAGGGGTTATCATTCATTAATCATACTCTAGTGTGATTTGCTATCATGCCTCAAAGGATTTTACAATTCTCCAGAATTAAAATCATAATGAGCAGAGGACTATGCCAAATATTGAGAAGCAAATCGAGGCCCTGAAGGCTGAAATTACCCGCCTGGAAAAGGAACAACAGAAGGCCGATCAGGAGAAGAGGGCCCTGCGGAATGCCAGTGAACAGATCACGGCCATCCTCAAGGAGAACGATGTCAGTTTTGAAGCCTATATTGGTTACCAACTTAAAAAAGTCAGCCGGATTGTAGATAAACTTCTTGAAAAACAAGCCACTAAAGCCAGCGCACCTGTCAAAAAGCCAGTAAAGTCACGCACCACCAGCAAAAGACGCCAGGCCGTAAAAAGCAAAGCCAAAATAACTGTAAAAATACCTGCCGGACAATATGGCAAACTGCCCGCTCAACCAGAGCAGGTATTTGAAGTCAAAGAGAAGGGCCCCCGTCCCAAGATTTTAAAGGCTTACGCAGAAGAGATTGGCCTGGAAGCTTTCCTGAGTCAGTGTCGCATCAACTAGGATTGATCCCAGAGCTAGCTGCTCAAAGCAGATTTAGTGGAGAAGGCCGGGAGAGGAGATCTGTTCTCTACCGATGCCATGCAATGGGGAAGGCTGAACTATCCCGTAGCCTTGGGCATAATCAACGCCAATATCTATCAGCTGTTCTAGTATCTGATCGTTTTCTACATATTCCGCGATGGTCTGCAACCCCATCAAGTGGCCAATATGGTTGATCGACTCAACCATCGCTCTGTCCACAGGATCATTCAGCATATTGCGTACGAAACTACCATCAATTTTCAGATAGTCGACTGGCAGATGTTTGAGGTAGGCGAATGAGGACATTCCAGTTCCGAAATCATCCAATGCAAAACGGAAACCCCGCCTTTTCAGCAGACTCATAAAACGAGCAGCCTGATCAAGTCGACTGACTACCGCGGTTTCTGTAATTTCAAAAGAGATCTTTTCAGCAGGCAGATTATAGAGGCGCAGTTTCTCAAGAATATACTCATGTAAATTTGTTTCGCCCAAAGACTGGCCCGATAGATTGATCGCGCACAAGCCTAACTCTTCAAGACGCTCAGGATTTTCCGAAAGCCACCGGAATGCCTCACCAATCACCCATCGGTCAACGCTGTGCATGATATTGTAACGTTCCGCTGCTGGGATAAAGGAGCCGGGCATGATCTGCTCACCATCTTCATCCTCCATGCGTACTAACAGTTCAATATGCTCATCCCCGATGGCATTGCTCTTAAGGGACATAATCGATTGTTGCAGCAATGAAAAGCGTTGCTGATCGATAGCGCTCTCTATTTTGGTTACCAGACGCATCTCCCCCTGTTGACGGTTGATCTCTTCGTCATAGGTTTGATAGATATGAATTCGATTACGCCCCATATCTTTCGCAACGTAACAGGCTGCATCCGCTGAACTCAAAGCGCTGTGCGGACTCTCAGTTTTTGGCCCTATCGCCACAATACCAATACTGACACCGGTAGTGAAACTACGCCCCTCCCAACTGAATCGAAATGCTTTTACTGTTGCGCTGATCTCATTTGCCTTTTGCCGGGCCTGATCCAGCTTACAGTTTTCCATCAACAAGCCGAACTCATCCCCACCCAAGCGAGCCAAGACATCATTTACGCCGATTGTGCTTTGCAGACGGTGGGAGAGTTGTCTCAGCATCATATCCCCGGCCACATGGCCACAGGTATCATTCACCAACTTGAATTGATCAAGATCCATGTAGAGCAGCACATGTTCAGCACTGTGCTCCTGGGAGTCAGCAAAAGCCTGACGAAGTCGCTGGTCAAAAGCGTGCCGGTTCAGCAGATGGGTGAGAGAATCATGGGTGGCTAAAAATCGCATCTCTCGCATCATTGAACGACTAGAGGTGACATCACGAAAGACAGTAACCGAACCTTTGAATACTCTTTTTTCCTCTATCGGATAGGTTGAATATTCAACTGGAAACAGGGTTTCATTCAACCGTAAAAAAGACTCATCCTTCACCCTGGCAGGATTCCCCTGCACCACAACCGTATTGTTGAATGAGAGACCCGCCTCATCAAACATCCTTACCTTTGTATGTATGGGCTTTCCAAGTAGCTCTTTCTGGGCGTATCCCAACATCTCTGCCCCAGCCTTGTTGATAAAAGTGCAGCAATCTTTATCGTCGACGCCGAAGATACCCTCTCCAGTCGACTCAAGCAGCAGGGAGAGCTGCCTGTTCGCCTCAGTAAGCTGCCTCGATGACTCTTCCGATGACTCCCGTGCAATCCTATGAGCCTGGTCACGCTCATAGTTCTCTATGGCGAAGGCAAGACTACTGACCATCGCATCCAAAAGATCATGGATCGATTGTGAAATAGTGTTCGGTTCAAGTGCATAGACGGTAAATGCTGCAACCACTTCCTGTTTTACCAGGATAGGAAACACTGCAACAGATTGACCACCACTCATCTGAGCTATCCGATGCCAAGTGGTTTTACCCTCTTCCTGGTCAATCCTGGTAACTACCGATGAACACTTCCCGTAGATTGCTGCCGCTAATGGACTGTCCCCCTGAGGGTCAGTCAGGTCGAGGTCAAATTTGCACACTTTGAGGTGCTCTTTTTTGATTCCGGCGCAAGCAATTGGGTGGAGTAGTTTCCCCTCAATCTCTACCTCACCAACCCAAGCTGCTACAAAACCACCGAAGTTCACAGCGATATCGCATGCCTTCTCAAAAAGCACATTAGGCGGTGGGTTTAGCAATACCATCTTGCTGATTTCTGATAGCGCGGTATAAACCTTTTTCTGTTGCGCTATAACCTGTTGATGTTTGAAGTTCTCCCTTGCCATCTGCTTAATGACATCAGAGAGCGGCGCCAAGGCCCCTGCTACAGGTAGCCGATGGGCTGCCAGATAGTTACCCTGCGACAACTCATCAGCAATTTTCCTATATTCAGATAGCGGTGAGCGTAATACACGGTTGATCAGCCAGTAGAGGAGTAGAAAGCTAAAAATCAAAGCCAGACCATAGATCAAAGCATTTTGCTTAACAGCATCCACTGTTTGCACTTCGAATTTTGTCCCTTGGTCTTTCAGGCCAGCTAGACCCTGAGATGTAGATGAAGAGTGAGCGCTTTGTTGGGATTCAGTATGGATCAGGCGGTAATCCAGATAGCTGTCCAGAATGAACAAGCAAGCAAACAGCACGGCCATCGCCGCAACAAATTTTGAGATCAGTTGCATTGCTCAGCCACTGCGCATGTCACGCCGAGGCCCCCCCCACAGAACAGTAACTGGAATCCGGTCAACAGGCTTGCGGGTGCAAAACTTAATGACCTTTATAATGGAAGCCCAATGTGATGGATTCCGTTCGCTCCCTGCTTAACAGCTCGCGTATCCAGATCAGACGAGAGGTTTTTCTAACTCCTGGTGAAATCTTCTATCCTAATTAAACGCAGGATAGTGCCTATAAATTTAATACCTTAGATCAATTACGTCAAATTAATATTAAGAAGTCACTTTAACCTAAAAAGATCAGTTGCAGAGTGTAGAGCGTACGCATGACAAGGGCGTGCTGCAGCTCCACGCGCCGCCACAAGCGTTCTATTTAGTCACCGGATGGAGCATTCAACCGTTTTTTAGGTTTAATTTGAGAAATGAGTTATCAAGTCATTTAAAAACCGTCGCCCCAGATCAGTGGCACAGAGTCTCTGTTCTACCGGCAGTAGTAAACCCTTATCAACTGCGTGGCTAAGCAGACCTTCAATCTCTGCCAGTCCGATACCTGAATGGGCCTCAAACAGATCCACTTCCACGCCTTGATAGAGTCGCAACGCATTCATCATGAACTCCAGTATCAGATCATCCTGATCGAGGTACCTCTGCCCCTGGGTAAAATCCTCTGCTTCCGCTGCTGCCAGATAGGCTTCGGGATGGCGATGCTTCCAAAACCGCTTAACTTGCCCTCCTGGCAGGGTCAATTTAGCGTGGGCGCCTGCACCGATTCCCAAGTAGTCTCCAAAGCGCCAATAATTATTGTTATGACAACATTGAGCATCCGGCCGAGCAAAAGCGGAGACTTCATAGTGCTCAAAACCGGCTTCGGCCAGGATCTCCTCCCCCTGTTGCAGGATCTGCCACAGATGATCCTCTTCTGGTAGTGGGGGTGGGTTGTGATAAAACGAGGTGTTTGGCTCCAGTGTCAATTGATAGTAGGAGAGATGTTCACTGTTCAGGTCTATTGCAGCAAGTAGATCCTGACGGGCCATTTCCGGCGTCTGTTGAGGCAAGCCAAACATCATGTCGATATTAATGTTGTCAAACCCAGCCTTTCGAGCCAGGGAAACCCCATCGATAGCTTCCTCAGGGCTGTGAATTCTTCCCAATGCCGATAGGGCACTCGCCTGCAGGCTTTGAATACCCAACGACAAGCGATTGACCCCCGCTTCCCGGTATCCTGCAAATGCCCTGGAATCAACTGCTCCAGGATTTGCTTCAAGGGTAATCTCTATCGATTCAGTAAGCTCTATCTGCTGCGCTATACCCTGTAACAGGGTTGCTACCGCATCAGCGGAAAAGAGACTGGGGGTCCCCCCTCCGATAAAGATTGAGTTCAGTTTTCGCGCTGAAATGTAGCTCGAATCAGCCTTCAAATCACTCAACAAAGCAGCCACATAGGCCTGCTCTGGCAGGTCACTCTTCACGGCATGAGAGTTGAAATCACAATAGGGGCATTTACGCACACACCAGGGAATGTGGATATAGAGCGATAGTGGTGGCAAATTCACTTTGAAGCGGTATTACAAAGGTGTGGTATGCAATTGACTCTATGGCCCGTTACAAGCCACACCTTCATACGATATGAGATCAACCTTTGTCTCTTGCCTTCAAGTAGGCAAAGTCTGAGATTGAGCCCCATTCCCGCGAGCCTTTTAGAAAGTTCATATAGGAGTCATACACCTTCTTGGCGAAAGCATCTTTTCCAGCCAGCTCCTCAACCACCTCACTGGAGAACTTACGCAGGGTAGCCATTACGTCATCAGGATAGGCACGGATATCCACCTTGTGTTTTTCAACCAGTGTCTTCAGTGCAGCTGGATTACGCGCTGTATACTCCGCGAGCATCTCCTGATTGGCAACTTTACAGGCATTTAAAACAATCGCTTGAAGATCTTTCGGTAAGCCATTAAACGCCTTCTCATTGATGATCGCTTCAAGGGTGGTACCCGGCTCATGGAAGCCTGGAAAATAGTAATATTTTGCCGCTTTGAAGAGACCGAAGGCCAGGTCATTATATGGATTGACCCACTCGGTGGCATCGATTGCACCAGATTGCAGGGAGGTAAAAAGCTCACCACCAGGTAGATTGACCGGTGTCCCTCCAGCCCGTTTAAGCACTTCACCACCTAAGCCGGGGATGCGCATTTTCAACCCTTTCAGATCAGCAACACTATTGATCTCTTTATTGAACCATCCACCCATCTGCATACCGGTGTTGCCACCAGGTGCAGGTATCAAACCAAAGGGCTTATAGAGTTCTCGCCACAGCTCCAGTCCACCGCCGAAATAGAGCCAGCCATTCATCTCCTGGGCGGTAAGCCCAAAGGGGACAGTGGAGAAAAACTGTGCGGTTTCACTCTTACCTTTCCAATAATAGGCCGCGCCATGTCCCAACTCTGCAGTTCCACTGGAGACTGCATCGAAAACTTCAAAAGCTGGAACCAGCTCTTTTGCGCCATAGACTTTGACGTGCATGCGCCCGCCACTCATCTCATTGATGACTTCGGCAAGTTTGTTGGCGCCAGTTCCGAGGCCAGGAAAATTCTTTGGCCAGGTGGTGACCATCTTCCATTTGATCTCAGCTTTAGCTTCAGCCATACGTGTAGTAGACAAACCCACACCGGTTGCCAACGCACCCACGCCAACCTTTGTTATAAATTCACGACGTTTCATCTAACCCTCCTCTCTTTTTTATTCTCTCTGATGCGGTTGCTGCTCAACACCCAGCGCCCAACCGAAACGACTATTGTGGCTCAGTAGATCGATTCAGAGCTAAGCTGAACGACTTACGCACCATACTAGTGGTGCGACACTATTACCCCTATCAGGGATGAATTGCAAAACCTGTAGGGGCCGGCTCTGGCACTCTACCTGAGATGCTTTTATTTTTATTCACAACCAGTTGCGAGCTTAAAGACCAGCTTGGAGAGCTGCGTCAACAGGGAGATAGATTGGCATAGGCCACCACCAGCCATTTGCTGCCAACCTCCTCGAAGTTAACCTGAACCCTTGCACTCTGTCCCTCTCCTTCAGCATTCAGTACAACACCCTCACCAAATTTTGCATGGCAAACCCGCTGCCCCAGATCGAAGCCGCACAACTCAGTCGTTTCGAGATAGGGTGAAGCACCATAGATTGGCTGACTGACACTGGGGCCAGCGCGTACCTCCCGCATCAGTTCCGCCGGAATCTCGCGGATGAACCGGGAGGGCAGGGGATAGCTTTCGCTACCGTGTAATCGCCGACTCTCTGCATGACTGAGATAGAGCATTTTCATCGCTCGCGTGATGCCGACATAGCAGAGCCTGCGCTCCTCTTCGAGTCGCGTGGGGTCGTCTGCTGACATGCTGTGAGGGAATAGCCCCTCCTCAACACCAACCAGAAACACCAGTGGGAACTCAAGCCCCTTGGCTGAATGGAGGGTCATCAATTGCACACAATCCTCAAACGGGTCTCCCTGGGACTCACCTGCCTCCAGTGCAGCATGTGATAGGAAGGCATCTAGCTCATCCAACTCATCATCATCTGCCCACTCAAACTGACGCGTGGCGTTGACCAGCTCTTCAAGATTCTCTTTTCGATCAACGCCTTTGCCATCTCTGCTTTTTTCAAAGTGAGCGGGAAGACCGCTGGCAGTCAACACCTGATCGACCTTCTCAGCCAGGGACAGATCACCTGTATCCACCTTGAGCTCTTCCACTAAATCAATGAATCGCTGAAGCGCGCTGGCGGCACGTTTCGTCATTCCACCACCCTTCAAAAGATCGACAGAGGCCTGCCACAGTGAGCAGTCAAACATCCGCGCATGACTGCGCAGTGCCTCCATGGTCTTCGCGCCTATCCCTCTCGGGGGGGTATTTACTGCACGTTCGAAACCGCTGTCATCATCTGAATTGCTGAGCAGTCTCAAGTAAGCGAGTGCGTCTTTGATCTCTGCCCGTTCGAAAAACCGCAACCCGCCATAGACCCGATAGGGGATGGTAGACTGGATCAGCGCCTCTTCAAAGAGACGGGACTGGGCAGTAGTCCGATAGAGAATCGCAACCTCGGTACGGGCATGCCCCTCCTCGATGAACTGGCGAATTCTCTCTACCACAAAACGCGCCTCATCAATCTCATTGAAGGCAGCGTATAGATTGATCGGCTCTCCATCACTGTCTTCTGTCCAAAGCTGCTTTCCTAGGCGTGAGGGGTTGTTGTTGATCAGCGCATTTGCCGCATTCAGAATATTACCGGTTGAGCGGTAGTTCTGTTCCAGACGAACCAGCTTTGCGTTTTGGAAATGTGACTGAAAGCTTTGGATATTCTCGACCTTGGCACCACGCCAACCATAGATCGACTGATCATCATCTCCGACAATGAAGAGGTGACTCTTTGAACCTGCCAGCAGACGCAGCCAGGCATATTGAATGGTATTGGTATCCTGAAACTCATCCACCAGAACATGCTGAAAACGATTCTGATAGTGCTGCAACAGATCCGGACGATCACGCCACAGCTCATGAGCCCTTAGCAGCAGCTCAGCAAAATCTACCTGACCACCCCGCTCGCAGGCCGACTGATACTCTTTATAGATCTGAATCATCTGCCGTTGGTATGGATCACCACCATCATCCAGGTGTTGAGCGCGCAGCCCCTCATCCTTACGGCCATTGATATACCATTGAACCTGCCGGGCCGGCCAACGCGCCTCATCTAGATCGAGACTCTTCAACAGCCGTTTGATCATGCGGAATTGGTCGTCTGAGTCGAGTATCTGGAAACTCTGAGGCAATCCAGCCTCTTTCCAGTGGGCACGCAACAGTCGATGAGCCAGACCGTGAAAGGTACCGACCCACATCCCTCCAAGAGGTTGGCCCAATAGGGATTCAATGCGCTGGCGCATCTCTCTGGCCGCTTTATTGGTGAAGGTAACCGCCAACAGAGACCAGGGGGTTATCTGCTCAACCGCCAGTAACCAGGCGATTCGATGTACCAGAACCCGGGTCTTACCGCTTCCGGCGCCCGCAAGCACAAGCAGACTGCCGACTGGGGCAGTTACCGCCTCGCGTTGTGCCTCATTGAGAGGATCAAGTATGGGAGAAACATCCATCCGAGTATGATACTAGTGTTTCATCCTAGAATCCGCAGTTGAGCATCGATTTATCAGAGATATCGGCGGTCCACTGATTTTTTAGGTTCAAATAACAATATAACCAGCGAGGTCAACCATGCAGATATTGGCAGGCGACATTGGAGGAACCAATACCCGGCTCGCGCTGTTCGACACCTCTAGCCCAACCTGGCCAAAAGCGACCATCGAAACCAGCTATCCCAGCCCGGCACACCCCTCGGTCGAATCGATCCTGGAACAGTTCATCAGTCAACATAGACTCAGCAACATAGATCGCGCCTGCTTTGGTCTGGCTGGGCCTGTTATCGATCAAGTTTGCGAAACCACCAATCTGCCCTGGCGAGTTGTTGCCGCCAACATAACCCAACAGTTCTCTTTCAAACAGAGCTGGCTGCTGAATGACCTGGAGGCAAATGCCTGGGGTATAGAGACCCTGGAGAGTAGCGATATCTTCACCCTTAACCAGGGTAGTGATAGTGCAGCTGGAAACCGCTCTATCATCTCCGCAGGCACCGGTCTGGGTGAAGCTGGGCTGCTGTGGGACGGCAATAGATACCACCCCTTCCCTTCAGAAGGTGGGCATACAGACTTCTCCCCCAGCTCAAATCTGGAGTATGCACTCTACGAACACCTTGCCGGACACTATGGACATGTCAGTTGGGAACGAATCATCTCTGGCCCAGGCCTGGAGATGTTATATCGTTTTATAAGCAATTATCGAGCAACCACAACACCGGACTGGCTACAGCAGCAGATGAACAGCATCGGGGTTGCACCGGCAGTTTCCGGGGCTGCAATGGATAAAAGCGATGCCATCTGTGAGGAGACACTGGATCTGTTTATTCATCTTTATGGACGGGAGGCCGGCAATCACGCTTTGAAGATCATGGCCACCGGAGGCGTCTATCTAGGAGGCGGTATTGCCCCCCAGATCCTGCCCCTGTTAAAAGAGGGAGGATTTATGCGGGGTTTTCTCGATAAAGGACGCATGCAGCAGTTGGTGGCTTCAATGCCAGTAAAAATAATACTCAATGACAAGACAGCACTCTTGGGCGCAGCACACTATGCATCTTTGCAGAATTGATGCGGTAATTTCTCCCTCGTGTTGATAGTCAGAAACTTGTTTCTGACTATCAACACGAGGGTTCTGGAGAACTACAAGCTGTTGCCGAACTTGCTACAAGCTGCAATCACACCATGGCCCGATTGGCGCCATGGTGTGATTCAGGTGGACGGTGTAAACCGCTACTTAGTCGAAAGGTTTGGGTTGCGGTGTATTATCGGTTGACGGCGGTAGTATAGGCATCAGAAATGAGGGTTGATCCCCTGTCAGCGTCTTCAGAAAGAGAACAATCTGCTCATTCTCATGTTTGCTGAATTTGCGCCCAAGCTGCAGCCTGCCCATGATATCTACCGCTTCCGTCAGGGTCTCTGCCTCGCCATCATGGAAGTAGGGATAGGTCATTTCCACATTTCTCAAGGTGGGTACTTTGAATTTAAAGCGATCTGCATCCTTGCCGGTTACCCCACTCAGGCCCTCTGCAGAGCTTTTGGTTTTATAGGCTTCAACCAGACCCATTTTTTGAAATGAGTTACCGCCAACTGCCTCTCCATTGTGGCATGCTGTACAGCCGCTCTCTTTGAATAGTTTATAACCAGCCAACTCTTGCTCGTTCAGCGCAGCCTTATCACCCAACAACCACTTGTCAAAATCGGCATTTGGCGTCACCAGGGTCTTTTCAAACTCTGCGATTGCCTGAGTGACCTCATCAATGGTGATCTTGTCGACACCGAAGACCGCTTTGAACTCCATGACATATTGCGGAATCGACTCAAGCACTTCAATTGCCAGGGTATGGGTGGCTGCCATCTCCCCCGGATTGGCGATAGGCCCGCCGGCCTGCGCTTTCAGGTCTGCAGCCCGCCCATCCCAGAACTGAGCCAGGTTAAGACTGGAATTCAGCACTGTAGGTGCATTAATCGGTCCCTGTTGCCAGTTATGACCAATTGAGGTTTTAAGGTTATCGGTTCCGCCCATGCTCAAGTTGTGGCACGAATTACATGAGATGAAACCAGACTTGGAAAGACGTGGATCAAAATAGAGTTTTTTACCTAACTCAACCTGTCCTAGATTGATATTCTGCACCGGTTTTATAGGCTTTATCGGCTCTTCCGCCGCTGTTACAGAAACTGAGACACCCAATAGCACACAGACAATTATTGTAAGTTTAAAATTCATATCCCTTACCTACTCGTTCATTATGACATTTAAGACCATCCTCATAGAGAGAAACGCAGTTTCACTTGCAAATCAGCTGGGTGACACGGCAATTCCCACATTTAAATTGTTATCGTTTTTTTAGCCACACCTTCCACACTTCAACCCACCACTAAATTAAACAGCGTGGGTAAACCATGAAAAGCGCAGGGTTAATTTAGAATTAGTCTAAATCTAAAACAATGATGTAGGTCAATTGATCACATCGCTTCTGTTATGAAGGCGAATCTATGAAGTGCAAACAAGCAGATGCCAGGCTAGATCAGGGGCTCTTATTTTTAACCCGTATGACCAGGTCAAGGATCTCCATGGACGTTCCGTCAGGTAAGTTCGGACCTAAGAAGTGTGGTGCTAAATGCTCTTTGATGTCGATCAAATCCCCGGTATCGACATTGTAGAAGTGATGATGGTGACTGTTATTGGAGTCATAGAAAGTACGAGTGGCATCGATGAATATCTCCCGAATCAACTTCTTTCGGGCAAAAAGTCCCAAGGTATTGTAAACCGTTGCCTTGGAAACTCGACTTCCTGATTGCTGAACTGCATCGAACAACTGATCAGCCGTCACATGCTGGTTCCGTGCAAAAAGAACATCCGCAATGATGCGTCTCTGTTTTGTCGGATTAACCCCGTGTGAATACAACATTTCAGTGATGTTGCGATTCTGTTGGATCTGATGTTGATCTTCCATTTCCACCTCGCCAAAGTAAGTCCCCCCGCGGAAGACTACCATAAGCGTGACTAAACTCTCAAGAAAACAGAGGATTATGACTAGATACTCATTTTCGACTGTTCGCCTGAAAAACAGCGCCAGAAAGGTGTAAACTAATATTAGGCAAAAGCTATCAATACCATCGAAAAGACCATTCGCTTCCAATCATTTTTAGATCTATTCTAATCATCAGCGGAGAGTTAATTTGACTCATCGTAAAAATCCACAATAACCATCATTTCGGAGAACCAGATATGGAACTCAAAGGTAGTAAAACCGAGCAAAACTTAAAAGACGCATTTGCCGGAGAATCTCAAGCCAACCGTCGCTATCTCTACTTCGCAGGTAAAGCGGATATTGAGGGTTATAACGATGTCGCGGCTCTGTTTCGCTCAACCGCAGAAGGTGAAACCGGACATGCTCATGGCCACCTTGAATACCTCGAACAGTGCGGCGATCCAGCTACCGGTCTGCCGATTGGCGCAACCGGAGACAATCTGGCGGCGGCAGTTGCAGGTGAGACCCACGAATATACCGATATGTACCCAGGTATGGCTAAAACTGCCCGTGATGAGGGATTCGATGAAGTAGCTGATTGGTTCGAAACCCTTGCAAAAGCAGAGCGATCTCATGCCAACCGCTACCAAAAGGCCCTGGACGAGATGGAATAAGCCCCCTTTAAGGAACAGGCTTAAACCGATCAGGCGGCCTCCAATGGGGCCGCCGAGCATCAACCAGGAGCACATTCATGGCAGCACCCACCGGTCAGAGAGAAGGCAACCTGGAAGCCCCTACAAGGCATCCAATCGACTGGAAGAATCCAGAATACTACAACCAACAGAAACTGATGGAGGAGCTGGAACGGGTCTTTGACCTGTGCCACGGATGTCGACGCTGCGTCAGCCTCTGTCAGAGCTTTCCAAGCTTATTCGATCTGGTGGATGAATCGGAGACCATGGAAGTCGATGGGGTTGCAAAAGAGGACTATTGGCAAGTGGTAGACCACTGCTATCTGTGCGACCTCTGTTACATGACGAAATGTCCCTATGTACCGCCTCATGAATGGAATATCGACTTTCCTCACCTGATGCTCAGGGCCAAGGCCGTCAAGTATAAGAACGGCGACGTGAAACTGCGTGATCGGCTACTTACCAGCACAGACAATCTTGGCAAACTGGCAGGCATACCTGTGGTTTCAGGTGTCGTCAACCGATTCAATAAAACAAAAAATTTCCGTGAAATTCTCGACCACGCTTTGGGTGTTCACCCTGAAGCTAAACTACCGGAATTTCATAGCAAGCCACTACGCAAACGCCTGGCAGAAAAAGTTTCCATTGAAGCGCAAGGGGTACCTGCCGGTAAAACCAATGGCAAAGTAGCCCTGTTTGGTACCTGTTATGGCAACTACAACGAACCCCATGTTGGAGAGGATCTTGTCGCTGTGTTTGAGCATAACGAGATCCCGGTGACCCTTGCGGAAAAAGAGCAGTGCTGCGGTATGCCAAAGTTGGAATTGGGCAATCTTGATGCAGTGGAAGAGGCAAAAGAGGCAAATATACCTGTGCTCGCCAAACTGGTCGATGAAGGCTGGGACATTGTTGCTCCAGTGCCATCCTGTGCGTTGATGTTCAAGCAGGAACTACCCTTACTGTTTCCTGACGATCCACAGGTCAAGAAAGTTGCCAATGCGGTTTTCGATATCTTTGAATACCTGATTATTCGCCACAAATCAGGTTTGCTCAAAACCGACTTCAAACAGAGCCTGGGTAAGGTTGCCTACCATGCCGCCTGTCACCAGCGAGTGCAGAACGTCGGTGCAAAAACCAAAGAGATGCTGACACTGATACCAGATACCCAGGTTACCGCCATCGAGCGCTGTTCGGGTCATGACGGAACCTATGCTGTCAAAAGTGAATTTCATAAATATGCGATGAAGATCGGAAAACCCGTAGTCAATCGGGTTAAACAGGCCGAAGCGGATTATTATGGGAGCGACTGCCCAATGGCGGGACACCACATCGAGAATGGTCTCCAGGACGGTAGAAAACCAGAACACCCCATTAGCTTGATTCGTAAAGCCTATGGTATTTAAGACGGAGAATTACTATGTCAAATGAAGGGTATCACGAACCCGTAGATCAACTCAGTAATGAGACCAGAGATATGCATCGCGCTATCGTTTCTCTGATGGAAGAACTGGAAGCGGTCGACTGGTACAACCAGCGGGTAGATGCCTGCACCAACCCAGAACTCCGCAACATTCTTGCCCATAATCGAGATGAGGAGAAGGAGCATGCTGCGATGGTGCTGGAGTGGATTCGGCGTCAGGATCCCAGCTTCGACAAAGAGCTGAAAGACTACCTGTTCACAGACAAGACTATCGCACACGATTGATATATTAGGAGTGCCTCATGACACAGCTTTCCCATGAAGACCTCTACAGTCTCGAAGAGTACGCCCGCATTCGCCAGGAGTTCAGGGCTCGCGTTATGGATCATAAAAAAGCCAGACGTTTGCCAATTGGCCCTCATGCCGCGCTCTATTTTGAAGATCAACTGACAATGCAGTACCAGATTCAGGAGATGTTGCGTATCGAGCGCATATTTGAACCTGATGGCATCCAGGATGAGCTGGATGTCTATAATCCACTGATCCCTGATGGCACGAACTGGAAGGCTACCTTTATGGTGGAGTACCACGACGTCGAAGAGCGCAAAGAGGCATTGGGACAACTGATCGGCATCGAGAATTCGATCTGGATTCAGGTCGAGGGACACGAAAAAGTGCGTCCGATTGCCAATGAAGATCTTCAGCGTTCGACCGAAGACAAAACTTCTGCGGTACATTTTATCCGCTTCGAGCTCACCACTGAGATGATTGATAGTTTGAAAAAGGGTGCCAGCCTTTCAGCGGGAATCGATCACTCTAATTACAATTACACTGTTGATAACCTTGACTCTCCGGTAAAAGCTTCGTTGATCAAAGACCTCCATTGACCACTATACATATCGGCACTGTTTTAGCAGTGTCGATATGACCTCTCTGATAAACGCCCAAAAGCGTTAACCACTCCCGCGACACTCCAATCGTTATAAATCGTAAAATCAGAAGATAGAGTTGCATTGGTTATTCTCAATCTGAGGTATACTTACCTGGTGTGAATCTGTTCGCGCCAGTATAAGATCAGAGACACTCATTACAGGTGTGGCTTTTTTGTAAACCAGATCTCACTCAAAGAAAGCGTGGTTGACGGATAAGCCAAAGCCTCCAATAATCGATCCACAATAAAAACTACCAGACTGCCGAATCTAAACAATAAGGAATGTCGTCATGCTGAACTCTCTATTATCAAATTGGCGGGCGTTTAAGTTCCCCGCAATCATTACCCTGATTTTCATTGCAATACCGGGGTGCAGCTCTGCTCCCAAGCCTGTAGCTGAAATCTCAGCCGCTGAAACAGCCCTTATTGCTGTAGAGAGCGATGAGGCCTCAAAACATGCCCCCGTACGGATGGATCGTGCACGACAAAAGCTAAAACAAGCCAGGGCGGCGATGGCCAAAGAGAACTACAGTGAAGCCAAAAGACTTGCTGAAGAGGCTCAGGCTGATGCAGAACTGGCTCAGGCAATCACCGCAAAAGCGGAAACAGACATGGCCGTCAGCGAACTCGAAAACAGCATCAAGGTGCTACGTGAAGAGATCATGCGTGCCAGAAAAAGGCAGTGATAGATCCATTTAAAAACAAGATTTATAGGGAGTACCCGCCATGTCCCGGATTTTTTACAGTTTATTGATCTTTGCTGCCCTTGCGATAGTGCAAACAGGTTGCAGCACCATTCAGAAAAACCAAGCCCTTACTGACGCTGAGCAAGCCTTTGCAGAAGCAAAACAGGATGAACAGATTCTGCAGTATGCCTCAACAGAGCTTGAGAGAGCATCGAAGGCGCTGAACCGAGCAGCTTCTGCAGAAACAGAAGAGGATATGACCTCACTCGCCTATGTGAGTAGTACCCGCATTGAATCAGCCCGTGCCATCGCCGCACGAAAAGCGGCCAATGCCAGACTTCAGGAGCTTGGGGATGTCAAAAACAAGGAGCGACTCAAGGCACGTGAAATAGAGATTCAACTCGAGCAGCAGGCAAAATCGCAGGCCCTTCGTGATAAAGAGGCCGCTCTGTTGGAAAGAGAGAGTGCCTTGGCAAAGGCTGAAGCGCTTCGCCGTGAACTTGAAGAGTTACAGGCCCTCAAGACCGAGCGCGGCATGGTCATGACCCTGGGGGACGTGCTTTTCTCAACAGGTAAGACCGAGCTTCTTCCCGGCGCAATGAACACCATCGATAAACTCGCTGCGTTTCTACAGGAGTATCCTGAAAAAACAGTTTTAGTCGAAGGACACACAGATAACGTAGGCACTGATGAATTCAATATGGATCTCTCTGAAAGACGGGCCCTATCGGTAAAAGAGGCGCTGATCCAGGTCGGTGTCGATGCTTCAAGGATTGATACACTTGGCTTGGGTGAGACCTCCCCCATCACCGACAATTCAACCTCTGCTGGACGCTTGAAGAATCGTCGGGTGGAGATAGTCATTCGCGACTGATTGCTTTTTTGGTGGGGCCCTGCCCCACCAAAAGGCTTATATTAGGATTTAGCTAACGCAAAGAAAGTTTCGATTGTTGGAAATTCCGGCTCAGGAAAATCTACCCTATCCAGAGTGATTGGAAAGGCATTAGAAATTGAGGTTTTCACTGTAGACAAAATCTATTGGCAGCATGGATGGAAGCAAACACCTCACGAAGAATCTAAGAAAATTCATGATGCATGGTTGAATTCGGATTCGTGGATTATAGATGGTGTTGGGCACTGGGAAGAGATGCAACAAAGACTACTTCAATCTAAGGGAACAACCATTACCTGCGGGCTGCGCCTTGCACTCACGGCTTGAGCGGCTTTCTAAATACAGGGTTTATATGACGCACCACACTAGGGTAGGGTGGGGCCATGCCCCACCAAATGCCATCTTGAAACGAAAGGTGCAGCAGGGCTGCACCATAGGGATTCCAGATTGAATATTTCTTTTTAGGAAGACAAAAAAAAGCCGCCTGTTAAGGCGGCTCAATGATGGAGTTCTAAAGGAGGAGAACTTTCAACATAAAACTTTAGGCTACTTCTTTTTACGAGCGAGTCTGCTGGCACCAATACCAACCAGTCCAAGTCCAAGAAGTGCAATCGTGCTGGGCTCAGGTACGCTGACCTGGAAATTCTGAACAACCTTGTCACCACGCTCGACGACATCAACCATAGGTGCATTGAAATCCTGACCAATGAAGATGCCAGTCGCTTCAACCGGTGAAGTGCTCGGCGTTAGGTCAGTAAAGTTGGTGCTCCAAAGGCTGAAGTTCAGCACTGCATAATATTGGGTGTTAAGTGAAAAATTGAAACCGTCGTAACCGGATCCTGCAAAGCCATCAAAGTTGATGAAATCTTCAATACCGCCTACATCCTGGAACACATAGGTCGCATCACTCTGTCTGGATTCGAAACGAACATCGACAACGCTACCACTAGCAAGGTCGGTGAGGGCTACTTGGCCACCCCAGTCACCACGAAGCACTGTACCAAAATCATTACCGGTCCAGCGAACAGCCCATTCATCATAGGTGTCGTTGCTCCAGATGTAGTAGCCAGCAGCATTGCTGGCAGCACCACCAGGATTGGTGCGGAAGTCGGCCGCTGTTTCGCCACTATAGATAGGCAGCGCCTGGGTCACAGTGGATAAGCAAAGAGCAGTGAATGCCAAAGCCGATAGTATGATTTTTTTCATGACTCTTAAACCTCAAAACAAAATACGTCGTGTTATACCTGGACTCTTAAGCATTCTGCATGCCAATATTTTTAAGTCATTGATTACATGCAGAATAAAACTTAAATTCCTGGTAAGGTTTTAAGTCAATGTAAATAATACCGACACCCAGCAGCTCTCTATAAAAGGGGGGTGTGGCTTGATCAGAGTTAACCTAACATTGCCGCGTAACCCCGTGTACCGGGATTGCTGTCGAGGACAATCTTCATGGTCATAGTTAAAGGAACTGAGAGAAACATGCCTACTGGCCCTAAAATCCACCCCCAGAAGACCAAGGATATAAAGACAATCAATGGCGACAATCCAAGCCCCTTGCCCATAAAACGGGGCTCAATGCCATTACCTACCACGCTGTTGATAATTAAATAACCCACAGCTGTCCATACAGCCAGCTGGGGGCCCAATTGAATAAGTGCCAGAAGTACTGCTGGCACAGAGGCAATGATTGAACCTATGTTGGGTACGTAATTGAAAAGAAATGCCAATGTGCCCCATAGCAGTGGATAGTCCACACCAAGAAGTGCCAGCAATACCGCCACCAAAACGCCAGTCAACAGACTGGTCGAGGTTTTAATCACCATATAGCGCTTAATACTGGATGTGATTGCCTCTACTCTGGCAAGTGAACGCTCAGGACTCTCGGCATGATTTTTTAATTTGGTCTGAAAGGAACTCGCTTCAAAAAGCATGAAAATAACAGTGATCAGAATCAGGAAGGCCTGTGTCAGTACATTCCCCAGACTACCCATCAAACTACCCGCCAATGCCATTGCTTTAGAGGGATCAAAATAGGTTGTCATGGCATTCAGCTTCAGCTCGATACCCTGCTGCCCCAGCCAAGCCACAAATTTGGCACTTTGCTGCTTCAGCACCTCCTGATAGCTTGGAAGATTAGCGGTAAAGTCATCCAGCGAGCCACCAACCAGCCACGCAAGCATCAGACCAATAACAATAATCATCCCCACCACTGAGACCATCGCCAATCCACCAGGAACCCCTTTATCTTTTAGATAGAAGAGTGGTGGGGCCGCAATCACCGCAATGAACAAGGATAGTAAAAATGGGATAAGCAGTGTTACGGCTGCTTTCATACCCGCCACGATGACTACGAAGGCAGCTGCAGAGAGGAGAAATCTGGTGGTAGGCGAGAGCGCGTGATATTCCTCATTCATAGCCTTCAGGTGCCTCTATTTATACTCTGGAACCGGACTGTATAAATGCCAGGTCTCTGCCTCTTCGTCATAGCGCCACTCCTGTTTATCACTAACCTCTCTAAGTACCTGGGTATCCTGAAAAACAAATTGGATGATGACTGTTTGAATAGCCAGATCCTCACCAAGCATGGTAGGACCCTGTACCACTTCATAGTGGGTCACCTTGAGATTTCTGGATACAGGTTTGTACTCTTTATCCTTGTGCTCAGGGGGGAGGAAATTGTGCACCTGCTGGCCCGATGTCCAACGCACTGAAGCCTCATAACGACGTAGAACATTTTCCAGGGTTTCAGCCCGCTTGTGTTCACCCAATGTCTGACAAGCTGTCAAGAGGATGAAAAATGGGATAAGGAAATATTTTAATCTAATCACAGGCCGGCTCCTAAATACATTAGCCTAAGATAATTCAGCGTATCTATGAGAGTCTCATCTATACCACACGGTTGGGAATTACACCCCTCTGCTCCAGGGCCTCAACAATCTCACTGACACAAGCCTCCACCTCTTTATTCGCCGTTTGTATGGTGATCTCTGGTTTAACAGGTGGCTCATAGGGAGATGAGATTCCTGTGAACTCCTTGATCTCTCCGGCTCTCGCTTTTTTATAGAGCCCTTTTACATCTCGTGTCTCACAGACCTCCAGCGGACAGTCGACATAAACCTCAATGAAATCCCCATGGGGGAAGAGGCCCCGGGCTCGATCCCTATCTTCACGGATGGGTGAAATAAAAGCTGTCAGTGATATCACACCGGCATCGACGAAGAGCTTTGCCATCTCACCGATACGGCGAATATTTTCAGTACGATCCTCCACACTGAAACCAAGATCCCGACAGAGTCCATGACGTACATTGTCACCATCAAAAACGTAGGTACGACATCCCCGCTGAAAAAGCTCCTCTTCCAGTGCGTGAGCCAGGGTCGATTTTCCCGATCCAGACAAGCCGGTAAACCAAAGTAGTTTAGCCCGGTGTTTATTCACTTTTTCCCGTCGTTCCCGGGTGACTGTAGCTTGGTGCCAGACGATATTATTTTGCATTGAGATCCATCTTTCCTGATTGGAAGAAAACCATACCGCGTAAGTTAGCAGAGATGATATTTATTTGTAAGCTCAAGACATTCAACCTCCGCAACTACCCATCAACACTGACATAGCCATGTTCAGTCCAAGTGTTCCTGACAAACCACCTCGAAACCTTTGGATTTATCCGCCCTCTCACTGAGCAAGACTGATACAATGAGCGGCTTTTACAACAACTAAAAAACGACACCATGGAACAAACTGACCGGGAACCCATAAAGGAAATCCTTCTGGGAGAAAGCAAAATCACCCTTCTGGGGACAGCCCATGTCTCACGAAGCAGTGCTGAGAAGGTTCAGGAGCTGCTGAACTCCGGTGACTATGATGCCGTCGCGGTAGAACTCTGCCCAAGTCGGTTCAATGCACTGATCAACCCGGATGATCTGGCAAAGATGGATCTGTTCAAGGTGGTCAAACAGGGCCGGGTGATGATGGTGATGGCCAATCTCGCCCTGGGCGCCTATCAGCAAAGGCTCGCCAACCAGTTTGGCATCGCACCTGGTGCTGAGCAAAGGGAAGCGATACGCATAGCTCAGGAATCGAACCAACCCCTGTTATTGATCGACCGGGAAATCAGCACCACGCTGAAGCGGGTTGCCGGAAACCTCTCCTGGTGGAAACGTCTGACTCTGTTTACCGGACTGCTAGCAAGCATCCTCTCAAAGGATGATGTTACAGAAGAGGAGATCGAACATCTCAAAGAGGGAGATATTCTTGAGACCACATTTGCAGAGTTTGCAGAGGATCGCCAGGATCTCTATCTACCTTTGATCGACGAGCGGGATCGCTATATGGCGGCACGACTCAGGCAAGAGATCGAAGAGCAGGGTCATGAGAATCTGCTGGTCGTCATCGGCGCAGGACATATGAATGGTATTGCCAACTATCTCCAGCAATCCGATCAAACCAACCCCACAGAAACCATTTCACAACTCGAGCAGGAACCCAAGCCCAGTTCCTGGCCTAAACTGATCCCCTGGCTGATTGTCGTTTTGGTGTTGAGCGGATTCGCTATCGGCTTCAGCCGCAGCCCCGAACTGGGTTGGGAGCTTATCGCTGATTGGGTGTTGATCAATGGTGGCCTATCCGCCTTGGGCGCACTGCTGGCAGTCGCCCACCCATTGACCATCCTGACCGCTTTTCTTGCGGCCCCACTGACTTCACTCAATCCGGCGGTAGGTGCCGGCATGGTGACTGCCATGGCAGAAGTATTTCTTCGTAAACCCACTGTGGCCGACTTCAGTCAATTGCGAGACGACACCACCAGCGCCAAGGGTTGGTGGCGAAACCGGGTCTCCCGGACACTGCTGGTATTCCTTTTCAGCACAATCGGCTCGGCTGCAGGCACCTATATTGCGGGCTTCAGGATATTTGGCCGTCTGGTTGATTAAGGCTGGATTTCTACTCGCAGATCATTTTGCTGAGAAGCTCTCAGCAAAATGGTATCCGGTTTTTTTCACACCTTCCCGCTCATAAAAGCGGTGCGCGTCCAGTCTCTGCAGCCCTGAGTCGAGATGCATCTGTTCGCATCCCTCTCTTTCGACTTCCATTTTCAATTTCTCTATCCGTCTCGACAACTCTAATCATAACTGCTGTTTAACCGAAGACATTACTGTTTTAATTTGCTCAATACGTGCTCGGCGAATCGCCTCACCAAGCAGTGGACCAACAATGCCTTTTGGAAAATCACCCGGCACCACTTGCAGAGCAGCCTGATAGGCGCTGATCAGATCCTTTGCCTGGGGATAAGCGCGTTGTTCAAACCCTTTTCGGCCCTGGAAATCTGCCGTACAAACGATAATAAACCATTCAAGGTTCTGCGGTTTTCTAAATGCATCCAACCCTTGCAGTAACTGCAAGATTGTTTTCGGCCTCAGTTCATATAGACGGTGAAGATGGGTATGGAAAGTTGCACAGCGCTCAGCCAGGTCACGAAAACCAGCTGGTGCTTTAAGGCGCTTACAGAGAGACTTTATAACTTTTGCTCCCCGCATCTCATGCCCATGGTGACTCGGCAGAATATCCTTGGATGTAGTTGCCTTACCCAGGTCATGGGTCAGGGCAGCAAATCGAACCTCCAGGGCATCACTCAAACGACAAGCCGTTGCCAGCGCCATCATAGTATGAACCCCGCAATCCACTTCAGGATGCCAGTTTTGAGGTTGAGGAATCCCCCAAAGTGCGTCTATTTCAGGAAAAATATGGCGCAAGACGCCCATCTCTCGCAAACACTCAAAGAAACGTTGCGGCTGTACCTCGGCCAGAGACTTCACCAGCTCCTGCCAGACCCGTTCAGCAACCAGGTTATCCAGCTCTCCCGCCTCAGCCATCGATTGGACCAACTGTTTTGTCTCAGCTGCCACCTGAAAATTGAGGTCGCTGTAGCGGGCCACAAATCGGGCCAGTCGAAGCACCCGTATCGGATCTTCCCTGAATGAATCGGAGGCATGGCGTAACAAGCCATTGTGTAAATCTTCAACACCGTTAAAGGGGTCGAACAGTTGCCCTGACTCATCCTCAGCAATGGCATTGATGGTTAAATCGCGACGACCAAGATCCTCTTCAAGGGTAACACCTGGCTCGGCGATGACTTCACCACGCTGATGGTGTTGTGTTCTGCGTGCGCGAGCGAGTGCATACTCTTCATGAGTTTCTGGATGGAGAAAAACTGGAAACTCCTGACCAACCTGACGATATCCCAAAGCTTGCATATCTGCTGGGGATGCCCCAACAACCAAATAGTCTCTTTCTGTAACGACTCTACCTAGTAGCCGATCTCTGACAGCACCACCAACAAGATAGATCTGCATCAGTAACCACGTAGCGACTTGTAACGTTTTCTCGCCTCTTCCAACTCCTTCTCAGCTTTTTTTACACGCTCGTAGTAATCAGGCTTGATGAAACTCTTGCCCCCCTGCAGGGTTTGGCGGTCATCATCACCAATCTCCTGCATTTCACTGAGTCTCTTCTCAGCCTCTTCAACCTCTTTCTTAGCCTCGCCGAGTCGCTCCTTGCCTGAAGTCTGTGCCTCAAGTCGTTTTTCCCGCGCCTCCTCCATCGCTTTACGGATGGCTTTATTGCGTTCCATGGCTTCGCTGATCGACTCTTCAGAAGGCCCAGGATGTATTTCGATCTTCTCGACTTCAGATGGGTTGGCCGAGGGGGAGTCGGTGTAGGTAATATTGCCCTCCTCATCCACAGTACGAAAAACCTCAGCCTGTAGAGTCAGCGGGACGACCACCATTGCGATCAGTACTGGATAGAATTGCTTGACCATAATAGTTCCCTTATTCGGGTGACCTCTCTAATGGTTAGACATCAATTAGATGATATTTTCGCATATCACAATAGACAGCATCATCTGTTTATACGTTCTAATCAATGGGCAAATAGAAGAATTGCTCTCAATCAGTAGATGAGAGCCAGGCGGCGACTACAACTACTCCGACAGGCGATGATCTGCTCAGTAAGGCCAGAAAAATCGACTGTTCCGGCCTTTTGCACTATCGCTGATGCAAACCCAGGAAAAAAAAGCCTGAATTTAGGTTTAAAAGATCCACTTTTGTCCTCCAAGCCTGATAAATTATGGCCCAGGTGATCCAAACTACTGGATAGCTCTTTGTATAGAACAAGGTTCCAGTTATGACTCAACCTAAATAGGTGACAGCTGCTAAGCTAAGCAACACGCCTATCGATACCAATCGATCGGCTATTCAGGCAGCTTGGCAGAATACCCTAGCCTTCACTTTCGGGGAGACTTTAGCATGAATGACTTTTCAGAAAAGCGCAGCTTTTATCGTATGGCTGTGAATGGCCCGGTAAAATTTCGAGTCAATGGGGACAGTAAAGTATCGACCGGCAGTGTTATCAATCTGAGTAGCAGTGGCCTGCTTATCGCCTCTGAGGAAGAGGTACCGGTCGACAGCCATATGATCGTTCAGATTATCCCCACCCAGGCAATCACCCCACCGCTGACAGCCGAGGTCGAAGTCGTGCGAGTCGAACCTGATAGCCAATTTGGGAATCAGATTGCCTGTCGCATGGTGAAACTTCTGGCGGATAATGAGGCTGGACCCGAATTCTCTTGATCTAATAAATGCAGCCTGGATGAAGCGCAGCGGAATCCGGGATAACATGGATCTTTCATGAATGGTACTTACTAATCAGATATAAGTAGGGCAGGATCACACTCTGCACGTGATAAAAGCAGGAAACAAACAGAGGGAGAGAGATCCAGCACCCCGGATTCCGCTACGCTCCATCCAGGCTACGGACTAGGCAGTAGCCTGCCAACTCACAGCAAGTAGCAACAACAGAGCATCAGCCGCATCCTGAGGAGTAACATTACCAACCCCTACAGGCACTTCGAAACTTGCCACCACCCTCACCAGTTGATCCACTTGACTTCTCGGTGGGGCATGGCCCCACCCTACGCCTATACGGACAGGTAGGGTGGGGCCATGCCCCACCAAAACCTGCTGAAAAGCGCCACCTGACAGGCGTCGTTGCAGATAAAGTCAGTGCCATTCAGAACCTACCCTGGATTCCCCACCAAAGGCGAGCAATCAGTTTTTATACTTTTTATGGCAGGCCTTGCAGCTCTTGCCCGCTGCCTTCAATGCCTCACCCATTTTTGACTTGTCACCGTTTTGTGCAGCGTCATTCAAGGCTTTGGCAGCAATACCCATTTCCCGATATTTATTTTCAAAATCCTCAAAATCCATCCAGATCTCTGCCAGGGCATCACTCTCTTCAGATTCTGAATCCTCAGGAAAACCTCTCATCAGATTGAGTTTAGAGGCAGTTGCCAGCTCCTGGGCATGCTCAGCAAATTGCTTTTGATCATAGCTGGTTTTACCCTTCATCATGTCCCCCATCGCTTTCATGTTCCAGCTGAAGACATTCATCACCCCTTGTCGATACTCCACCGCCTTTTCCACATCCCCTGCAATAGCTGGTGCTCCGCTGTGGAAGAGGATAAAAGATGCACTCAAACCTAAGGCACGAGTTAAAAGTCTATTCTTGCTTTTCATTGGTCGACCCCTGTAAACACTTAAAAGTTTTGATTATTGAAAAAAACTATACTTATAAAGTAAAGACCCATTGTTCTTTTGGGTTACAATAGGCCGCTTCACCCCTGGAAAACGCCTGCCCTAGATGAACATGCAGCCTACTGCGCGGATTCGAGAAATCCCATATAACTATACCTCCTTCTCTGACCGGGAGATCGTTATCCGGTTCCTCGGAAAACCGATGTGGACTCTGATCGAAGAGTTGCGCGGCACACGCCGCACCGGACGCTCTGCTCGCATGTTGTTCGAGATTCTGGGTGATATGTGGGTCGTCAGCCGCAATCCCTACCTGCAAGATGACCTTCTCGACAATGATCAGCGCAGACAGGCTCTGATCGATGCGTTGAATCATCGTCTGGTCCAGTTCGAATCCCGGGCCAACAACAACCAGCAAGCACTGCAGCTACATGCCGCCACCCGCCAGGCTGTGGATGATTTTGCCAAACGCTTTGTGGATCTGATTGAGCTGCGACGTCTCACCCGCCGCAACATGATCGGACTGACCCGGCCTGACAATATCGACTTCAGCGGATTGGCAAGAGTCTCTCACGCTACCGATGCAACAGATTGGCGTGTCGAAATTCCTTTTGTGGTTATCACTCCAGACACGGAAGAGGAAGTGGCGCCGATTGTTAAGGCTTGTCTCGATTCTGGCCTGACACTGATCCCCCGCGGCGGCGGTACAGGCTATACCGGCAGTGCGGTTCCTCTCGACCCTCACAGCGCTGTAATCAATACAGAAAAACTCGACGGGATTGGAGAAGTCGAGAGGATTGATCTGCCTGGCGTTGCAAACCAGGTGGCCACGATTCAGGTTGGCGCCGGGGTTGTCACCCGCCGGGTCTCTGAAAAGGCGGATGCCCAGGGACTCGCATTTGCTGTCGATCCCACATCCCAGGACGCATCGACCATCGGTGGCAATATCGCAATGAACGCCGGCGGTAAAAAAGCGGTTTTATGGGGAACCACTCTCGACAACCTGGCCAGTTGGCGCATGGTCACGCCCAATGGCGAGTGGCTGGAAATCGAACGCCTGAACCACAACCTCGGCAAGATAGACGAGCAGGAAGAGGTCAGCTTTCTACTCACCCGATATGATAGCAGTGGAAAAAATACCCTTGGCGAACCTCAACAGCTCACCATGCCCGGTCGCTCATTCCGTAAAGCCGGGCTAGGAAAAGATGTCACCGATAAATTTCTCTCCGGCCTGCCCGGTGTGCAGAAAGAGGGTTGCGATGGACTGATCACCTCGGCACGTTTTGTTCTCCATCGTATGCCGGAGCAGGTACGAACACTTTGCCTGGAGTTTTTCGGTGCCGATATCGGCAAAGCAGTACCTGCGATTGTCGAACTCAAAGAGTATCTCGACCAGCATCAAGAGGTTCTGCTGGCTGGTCTTGAGCATCTCGATGAACGCTACCTCAAGGCTGTCAAATACTCCACCAAAGCAGCCAGGCGCGAGCGACCAAAAATGGTACTGCTCGCTGACCTGGTCAGTGACCATGTTGAGCTTCTGGAGACCGCCGCCAAAGAGGTGGTGCGAATGACCGAAGCCCGGGAAGGGGAGGCGTTTATCGCCAGCAGCCCTGAAGCACGAAGAAATTTCTGGCTCGACCGCTCACGCACCGCCGCGATTTCCGCCCACACCAACGCCTTCAAGATCAATGAAGATGTGGTCATTCCACTGGATAAGCTGGCTGACTACAGTCGAGGCATTGAGCGCATCAACATCGAGGAGTCGATCAAGAACAAGATCGCAATCGCTGATGAAGTCCTGGCCTACCTGGTTGGTGACCACTCACTTCGTAAGCCAGATGGTGATTTTGAGGCAAGTGATGAGAACCGCTCCATACTGCAGGGCAAGCTCGATCTGGCTCAACAGGCGGTACAGCAGGCAAAGCAGCGCTGGCAGACCTTACTGGCCCAAATCGAATCCCCGGCCAAGGATCACATCGAGTTAATAAATGGTACTTCGAGATCCCTGCTACAAGCCGGAGACCGGTTGCTGGATCTGTTACTTCGAAGAGATTTCGTGGTCTCCTACAGGGAGGAGATTGCCTCCCGACTCGATGAGATTTTTTCCGGACAGGAGGTCAAACGGCTACGCCTTGCGATGCGGGAGATCCACACCCGGTTACGTGACTCACGCCTGTTCGTAGCACTGCATATGCATGCCGGTGACGGTAATGTTCACACCAACATTCCTGTCCACTCAGATAACTACGCCATGTTGCAGCAGGCAGACAGGATCGTTGATCGAATCATGCAACTGGCCCTGAGTCTGGATGGGGCCATCTCTGGTGAGCACGGTATTGGGCTGACCAAGCTGCAATACATGGAGAGAGAAAAACTTGAAGCCTTCGCAGCCTATAAGCAGCAGGTCGATCCCGACAGTCGCTTTAACCGGGGTAAACTGATTGCCGGTGCAGATCTGGAGTTGGCCTATACCCCCTCTCTGAGATTGTTGGAACAAGAGGCTATCATTCTCGAAGAGAGTGAGCTGGGCACCCTCAATGATGAGATCAAACACTGCCTGCGCTGTGGCAAGTGCAAGCCGGTATGCATGACCCACATACCCAGAGCCAATCTGCTCTACTCCCCACGAAACAAGATTCTTGCAACCGGCCTGATCATCGAGGCATTTCTCTACGAGGAGCAGACCCGCCGTGGTGTCTCGATACAGCACTTTACTGAAATGAATGATGTTGCTGACCACTGCACCATCTGCCACAAGTGTGAAAACCCCTGCCCGGTGAATATCGATTTTGGCGAGGTCACGACATTGATGCGTAAGATCCTCATCGATCGTGGCAAAAAGCGTTTCAGTCTCGGTGCCAAAGCCGCGATGACCTTTCTCAATATGACCCACCCCACCGCCATCCGCTGGATGCGCCGCGGTTTGGCGGAGTGGGGCTTCAAAGGCCTCAACCTGGGTCATAGCATTGCCGCCAAAGCGGGACTGCTGAAGGCCAACAATCAACCACCTGCTGCTACCACTGGCAATCCGAAGCCCCAAACTCTGCTGGTGGAGATGCTGCAGAAACCGATCCGTGTCGAACCTCCTAAGCAGACCCTGCGGGATGTGCTCAAGCTGGAAGATACCCAGTCTGTGCCGATCCTGCGCAATCCTAAGCTGGTCTCTGAAGAGAGCGATGCGGTGTTCTATTTTCCCGGTTGCGGCTCTGAAAGGCTGTTCAGTGAAAT
This sequence comes from Candidatus Thiodiazotropha sp. AKAK3, assembly GCF_058244645.1. Taxonomy (NCBI): domain Bacteria; kingdom Pseudomonadati; phylum Pseudomonadota; class Gammaproteobacteria; order Chromatiales; family Sedimenticolaceae; genus Candidatus Thiodiazotropha; species Candidatus Thiodiazotropha sp. AKAK3. The sequence continues at coordinate 146,851 of NZ_JBSYOQ010000059.1, read as the reverse complement.
CGGTCTCGCGACTCTGGCGATGCTGACAGAACTCGGCGCTGAAACCGTACTTCCTCCTGGCTATCTCTGTTGCGGCTATCCACAGACCGCAGCTGGACTCCATGCCAGGGGACGACAGATCACCACCGAGAACAGGGTGCTGTTCCATCGCGTTGCCAATACCCTCAACTATATGGATATCAAGACAGTACTGGTCTCATGCGGAACCTGTATGGATCAGTTGCAGGCGTATCAGTTTGAGAAGATATTTCCTGGCTGCCGCTTACTCGATATTCACGAATATATGTTGGAGAAGGGGGTCGCTCTGGATGGCAATCAGAGCACCGAATACCTCTATCATGACCCCTGTCATACCCCGATCAAACACTACAGCCCATTGAAAGTGGCCTCTGAGTTGACCGGCAAGTCGGTTCTACTCAGCGATCGATGCTGTGGTGAAGCTGGTACCTTAGGCACCAGTCGCCCCGATATTGCCAACCAACTCCGCTATCGCAAGGCAGAAGAGCTGGATAAGGGTATCCAGACACTCTCAGCTCAGCAGCCTGGACGACCGGAGATCAAACTACTCACCAGTTGCCCGGCGTGTCAGCAGGGCCTCAGTCGCTATACCGACCAGACTGGCCTCAAACCCGAATATCTGGTGCTTGAAGTGATGCGCCAACGCAACGGCGATCAGTGGCAGCAGCAGTTTATCGATCAGTTGATGAAAGATGGTATCGAGATGGTGCTGGTCTGACCCAGCGTGGCAGATTGGCTAAGCCAGTCTGTACTTCAAAAAGTCTCTGCGCTCGAGCAGAGATTCCATGTGATATGAAGGGTGTCAGGCCTGCTGCTGATTCTGCTACTGTTTGAGTCAGAGTTTGCCTAATTGAATCGAGCCCCCAATGACAGATAATTTTACTAAAGCCTGTGTTAAGCATGATAAAAATCTACGCAGTCGAGTGCGTCTCCTCGGTGTTTTGCTGGGGGAGGTGTTACGTGAACAGGTGGGTAAGGAGACCTATACCGTCGTTGAGCGACTACGCAAAGGCTATATCAAGCTACATAAGCGACATGACCCGGCCCTCTATGATCGACTCACCCGACTGATTCAATCCCTGCAACCTGAAACACTGAGTGCAGTGGTACGCGCTTTCAGTATCTATTTTGTGCTGGTGAATATTGCCGAGGAGGCGTTTCAACATCGGCAGAGACGTCGTATCGCCGGCAAAGGCAGTGAACTTTGGGAAGGCTCCTTCGACCACACCCTGCGCGAATTTCGGGCTGATAACATTCAACCGCAGCAGCTACAGAGCATCCTCGATGATGCAGCTTACATTCCGGTATTCACTGCCCATCCGACAGAATCCAAACGGCTGGTCATCATGAATCTGCTGCGCCGTATCTTTCTCACCAGTGATACCCTGGATGCCCCCAAGCGGCGGCTGGAGCAGCGGGAACAGACTATCCGCTCCCTGAAGACACAGATACAGACACTATGGAAAACGGAGGAGGTTCGGGCGGTACGCCCCGAAGTGCGGAATGAAATTAGACTGGGCCTGCACTATTTCCAGAGCAGCCTGTTTGATGCCGTACCCCAGGTATTCCGACGCCTACAGGCCGGTATCGAACGCATCTACGGCAAACATCCCGACTATCACGGTATTCAGCTCTCCCCCTTTATTCGTTTCGGATCCTGGATCGGCGGCGACAGGGATGGCAACCCCTATGTGACCCCCGAGGTCACACGACTGGCCCTTGGGCTGCAGCAGCAGACCATACTGCGTGAATATATACGACGCATCGACGGTTTGATTGCTGAACTGACCTTCTCCAATCGTTTCTGTACCCCAAACTGGCCATTCACTGAGAGCCTTAAGGCTGATAGTGAACTCTGCAAACAGCTGTTTTGTGATAACCCCAGACGCTTCGAAGATGAACCCTATCGCCGCAAGCTCTATATCATGCGCGAACGCTTGCGCCTGACACTACCCTCCTTTGAATCCGAGACGGAGGATGTCGCCAAAGCCCACCCAGGTGCCTATGCCAATGAACAGGCCTTTCAAAGGGATCTCAAACTGATCTCCAATTCCCTCTTGAGCCATGGTGACGGCGACGCCGCAGAGTGCGCTCTACAGGACTTGATCCATTTGGCCGAAACCTTTGGTTTCTACCTGACCTGCCTCGATGTTCGTCAGGAATCAACGCAGCATACCAATGCCGTTGCTGAGATCCTCAAAGCCAGTGGAGACACAGACGAGTATCTACAACTCGATACCTCAAAGCGTCTCTCGTTACTCGATCAAACGATAACCAATGGACTCTCAACCCTACCTGTCAGAGACCAGCTTTCCCAGGAGACTCAGGATATTCTGGCTGTGTTTGATCTGATTGCCGAGACGCAGAAACGGGTCAGCCCTAATGCGATTGGCCAATATGTCATCTCTATGACCCACCAGGCGAGTGATATTCTGGAAGTGGCACTACTTGGCGGTATGGCCGGCCTGTTAGGCGTAGAGAATGGCACCTGGTTTTGTCGACTCGAGATCTCCCCACTGTTTGAAACCATCGACGACTTGAAACGCAGTGAAAACATTCTGCAACAGCTCTTCGCCAGCCCCTGTTATCAACAGCTGCTAAATGCCAATCGTCGACGCCAGGAGGTCATGCTTGGCTATTCCGATTCGGCCAAAGACGGTGGCATCATGGCCTCGGCATGGAATCTCTATCAGACCCAGAAGCGCATCATTGCTCTGGCCAATCGCGAGAAGATACGCTGTCGCCTGTTTCACGGCAGAGGCGGTACTGTAGGCCGGGGTGGCGGCCCCACTCATCAGTCGATCCTGGCACAACCAAAAAACACCGTAAATGGTGAGATCAAATTTACCGAGCAGGGTGAAGTCCTATCCTACAAATATGGCAATCAGGAGACTGCGATATTTGAGTTGACCATGGGTATAACCGGCTTGATCAAGGCAAGCCAAGGGCTGGTACGTCATGTCAAACAAGAACGAGAGAGTTACGCTCAAACCATGCAGGAGATCGCTCATTTCAGTGAACAGCGATTTCGTAAACTGACCGAAGAGACCCCCGGTTTTCTCGACTACTTCTATGAAGCCACACCGGTAAACGAAATTGCACTGATGAATATCGGTTCTCGCCCCTCCCACCGAACCAAAGGCAATCGATCCAAATCCTCAGTACGTGCCATAGCCTGGGTATTTGGCTGGGGCCAGTCGAGGCAGAATCTGCCAGGCTGGTACGGTATAGGCACCGCTCTGTCGAAGTGGCACAAAAACAAACCGGGAAGGGTGAAACAGCTACGTACCATGTACCAGGAGTGGCCCTTCTTTCAGGCCCTGCTGAATAACGCTCAGATGGCCCTCTCCAAAACGAATATGACCATCGCCAGGAAGTACGCCAATCTCTGTCTCGATAAACCGAGCCGCAAACTGATCTTTAATGAGATCGAGGCTGAGTATGATCTAACCTGCAAGGAAATTCTCTCAATTGCGGAGATAGACGAACTGCTGGATGACTCACCAATCCTGCAGAAATCGATCCGCCGGCGTGACTCCTATCTCGACCCTCTGAACCACATTCAGCTTGAGTTGATAAAACGATATAGACACAGTGGCCTCAGTGAAGAGGAGAAGGAGCTGTGGTTGACGCCACTACTGCGCTCTATCAATGCAATATCAGCAGGATTGCGTAATACCGGATAGCGCCTAATTTCAATCTTCAACAGAGTATCTTAGAGTAACTCCCCTCTCCCCTTGCGGGAGAGGGGCCGGGGAGGGAAAGATTCGATATCAACTTCTGTATTGCGACCATAGACGACATTAGGGTGAAACTTACTACTTCCGGAAAGCGGACATTAACGCCGCAATTAGTGGCAAACGGAGCAATGCGTAGTGCGTCCGCTAGATTGCCTTGTTATGAGTTTTATACCATAATTTGGTATATATTGGTATAACTGAGGTGAAACATGGCTAAAAACACTAGTATTACACTTGGCGAACACTTTGATGGGTTCATTACACACCAGATTGAAAGCGGCCGTTATGGCTCTGCAAGTGAGGTGATACGCGCTGGATTGAGAGAGCTTGAAGATAGAGAGCATAAACTTGAAGCATTGCGGCAAATGTTGACTGACGGTGAGGAGAGCGGGAGAGCTGAGTACAGCTATGATAAGTTCATCGCCGAGCTGGATGATGATAGCAAGTGAGTACATTTACATTAACACGGCGTGCTAAAGCTGATTTGAAAGCCATAGCGAAGTTTACGGAACAGCACTGGGGGCGTACACAACGGAACGTTTACATTAAACAGTTTGACGATACGTTTCATATGCTTGCAGACACCCCATCTATTGGCAAAGAGTGTGGTTATATAAAGCCGAACTATCAGAAATTCCCTCAAGGCAGCCATGTGATTTTTTACAAAACAAGCACTTCAGAAGAAATTGAAATAATACGTATACTTCACAAAAGTATGGATATTACTTCCAACCTCATTGACTCATAACGCCAGCCATAACCGGCGGCAAAAAGCGCAACGCAGCGTAGCTTTTTGGCATCCGAGTTTATGGCATTGTTGTGTGTTTGATTCATGGCCGAGATTCAAAAGAGTAAAATTTTAAAGCCAATCGCGATCAATATTACTCCACCTAATAGCTCAGCCTTACTCTCAAGCCAGACTCCACTCTTGACGCCTACAAATACCCCTGCCCAACTGAATAGAAAAGTTGTTGCTCCAATTATACCGCAGGCTATGAGTGGATTAACGTCAAGCAAATTTAGAGTGAACCCTGCTGCCATTGCATCTATTCAATAGCAAAAGGAAAAATGCAATCCAATGGGCGTAACTTTCAACCCAACCAATAACACCTTTCCCACCAAAAAAACCGATTAGAGGCATCAATCCTTGAAACAGTCCGAAATAAGTCGAAGCAAGTAAGGCTAGTGTTTTCGTCTTCTTGGCATTTTTTGAGCCTAGCCCCACTGATATAGCAAAAGCATCCATACTCAGTGCTATAGCCAAAATTAGCACTTCAAGCATTAAATATTCTCATACTCGTTGCTCAGCAGTTTTTTACACATAACAGCTTTATTAACGAGACCCCGTGTCTCGTTATACATTTATAGCAAGACCTTTATATAACACTTTAATTGACAGAATATCAATGAGTTAGATTCATGGCGTCTCGTTATACATTCTCAGCAAGTCGTGACAGTGGCAAACTATGGATTTCGGAGGAAAATCATGGGGTCAGCCAACTGAATCCCGTAAGCCACGCTTACTTGATCAGGTACGAATCGCCTGTCGGCAGAAACATTTCAGTCACAGAACTGAAAAGACTTATGTCTACTGGCTACGCCAGTTCATCCTATTCAATGGGAAGCGCCATCCCAATGAGATGGGCAAGCAAGAAATCGAGGATTACCTCAATCACCTGGCTTCCCGACGAAATGTCTCTGCCAGTACCCAATCAGCTGCCCTCAATGCGATAGTTTTCCTGTATCACATTGTTTTGAAACAGGAATTACCTGAGTTAGACAATCTCAGACGGATCAAACGCTACAAATCCATTCCTATGGTGATACCGGCGCAAGAGGTGTCGGCCGCCTTCGCGCTGATGAGCGGTACTACGCGCCTGATGGCAGAACTCATCTATGGAACAGGAACGAGAATCCATGCGTGTATAACCCTCCGGGTCAAAGACCAGGTCTGCTTGGGTACAGAAAAAAATCTTACGCTTTCCCGCCATCAATGGTGCGGCAGGGCCGGCACCCTACGACGTATGCGACACCCTCCGTAAAGGAAAGGGGCTTGTAAACGATCTCCCAATTACACACATGTGTGCTTACTTATGGGTGTTTGAGAGTTAAATTGTGAACTCGCCCTATTTTTACACCGTTTAATCCTCTAGTTTCAAACATCGCAGCCGACACTTTCTCGTGAGTGCCCTTGTCTCAATGCAAAGGATGGCTGGGTCATTGACTGGCACACGGGTTCTAGTGTGGTGCGCCATATTAATCGACGATTCTAGAAGCCAGCTCAGGCCAGGAGACAAGGCGCAATGCGCAGGGAATGGCTTGCCCTTTTCAAGCATTGCAACGCAGTATCCTGGCCTGAGCTGGCTTCCCTTCGGGCGAGACGCTAAGCGGTCATCCGCGTTGCACCCCAAGGGCACTTCCTTTGGGGCGTTGCGAGCCTTGGATAGGGCCTGCCATTCCCGGCGGCACGCGCCTAGCGGCTGACCACTTAGCGTCTCGCTAGAATCGTCGATTAGTATGACGCACCACACTAGCTACTGGTTACTCTTATGTCTCTTAAAGAAATTATTAAGCCTCTCTGTCTGTCGTTATTGATCAGCCTCACTTTTATTGCCTGTGGTGGTGGTTCCGGAGGTGATGATCAAAGTACTCAAACCACACCGGAAGAGAACACTCAGGATGATCCTGCCGATGATGGCAACACCACCACCCCGGATGAGACAACGAATCCAGATCAAGGTGACAGCGCACCAAACCCAGATGATGACGCTACCCCACCAGTAGATGAAGCCACCCCACCGCAAGCGACCAACCAGCCTCCGGTAGCCAATATTACCGGAACTCAATCAGTCACCTCTGGTGAGACAGTGACTCTTGATGGTTCATCTTCCGATGATCCGGATGGAGATACACTCAGTTTCGTCTGGAGCCAGACCCAAGGCACCCCCATCAACCTTGTTGATAGCAGCAACCCGACCCTCAGCTTTATTGCACCTGAGGTGACTCAAACCACCACCTTAGGCATTCAGCTGAGTGTCAGCGATGGTGAATACACTTCAATCTCGGCCATCGGAATTCAAGTGTCGCCTATGGCTGACTCCACAGCCCCGTCAATTACATCCCAATCACCGCTGCCTGATGCTATCGGGGTTTCCACAACAACTACCATCAGTGTCAGTTTCGATGAGGCATTGGACGAAAGCCTGATCAACAATCAAAGCCTGCAAGTCACGCAAGCAGGCAATGATGTTGCTGGGACAGTCAGCTATGACAACAACTCAGAGACCCTTACACTGACCTTCGACGCGGCTTTGCTGGCCGATAGCAGCTATAGCGTTACCCTCGGAACAAATCTTCAAGATCCCAGCGGCAATCAGGTTGAGAATAGTAGCTGGAGTTTCACTACCGGCTCGGCCTACAACCTGGGCGCCACATCCCAGGCAACCATTGACCTATGTATGAATGAGAGTGACAAACTGATGCTTACCCTGGTTAATAATGCCCGGGCAGTTACCCGCTCCTGTGGAGATACCGAATATAAGGCTGTTGAGGCCATAGCCTGGAACTGTCTGCTTGAAACTGCAGCACAGAACCACTCCACCTCGATGGCGGACAACGATTACTTCAGCCATACGGGCCTGGATGACTCAAGCCCTGGCGACCGGATAACTGCAACGGGTTATAGCTGGCGCACCTATGCAGAGAATATTGCTGCCGGATATGCTGATGAAGAGGCGGCAATGACCGCCTGGCTGGAGAGTCCGGGTCATTGTGTCAATATTATGAGCAGTCGGGTGACTGAGCTGGGAGCAGGAGTTTCAGAAAACCCAGCTGCCCAGTATCGGATCTATTGGACTCAGGATTTTGCAGACCAGTAATCAGCCCCGGCTGTCCAGAATTTAAATTGGTGGGCTATTTGCGATCAGGCATTGAGTCCATCACTCTCCAGTGAATCGAGCAGCCCCTGGAGTGTCTCAAAGCGGGCTTTCGCTTTTTCCCAGGCGTCATTCTCTTGCGCAAACAGAAAAAAGGCCTCACCCAGTCGGCAGATTTCTGCCAATTGAGTGGGGTCAAACAGGGTTATTGCTGCCTCGAACTCACTCTGCTCTGCACTCAGCAGAACGGGCAGTAATTCATCTTCATTGATCAAGGATTCAGGATCGAGAAGATCCGCTACCAGAGTGCTTTCGAGTAGTTCGAAATGGGTCCTACGTGCCGCCTCCTCCTGTTGGAGTTCACGATGTGCCAGGGTGTCGTTACCCGCACCCTTCCATACGGCACGCATGATCACCTCAACGAGTTTTAAAATCGCATCCTTGTTCGGGGTTTGGTCATCTGCCAGTCGGCAGGCAGTCTCATAAGCCTTATCCAGACGCTCCTTAAGCTCCAGGATAACGTCACTCTGCTCATGTGGGCCCAGGGCCACTGCTTCACCCACTAATTTACGCAGGCCTTCAATATAGGCCACCAACTCTTCGTGATCCAAACGCTGGGCTTCGGTCAGTTGCTCTTGAGTCAGTTGGCGAAGAGGCTCTTGAAACAGGGGGTTCTCATACTTGCGCATCAAGTGGCGTTCAAAGCGTCCTGGAAGTTCACTAAACAACAGATTCATATTGGCTTGTACTCTCGGAAATATGTGCTATTTGTACCATGAAAGCAGGCTCGATTGGCAACTTCAAAACCTGCCAACCGGGCTGAGCAGGTGAACTTGGAGCAATCCTGGGGTAACTGACTGAATCAGAACTTACGGCAACAAAAGCGTATTCCGACATTCACACTTCTGTCTCTTTTTTTGTAGGAGCTCTTTAAAACCTTTCAGTTCATTGACTTAAGTCAGTTTAAATCACAAGAAGAATAAATACCCTGTCTCGTGCAATGTTATTGCTGGTCTCGTGAGTAAACAGCTTACTAATCAGTCTAACTCAGTGAGACTAACGTTTGGTCAGTGTCAACTTTGGAGGACAACGCCATGTTAGGTAGTGATAAAGCAATAGTCGGCGCACTAGCAATCCTGATTCTGGGAATCGTAATCTCAGTATTGATTGGCTAACCGCAAAGGAGGGCGGAGGTCAGTGAATGGCCCCGCTCTCCCTAAATTTCTTACCAAAGTCTCAGTCATTAATCCGTGCCAGAAATTGGGCAGTAACACTATCCATACTCTTCACGTGACCATCAAACCAATTTCGCCACTCCACAAAGACAAACTTTACCAGTTCGTCCAGATCCCGTTGTTTCAACCACTGCTCATATAGACCCTGGATAAGCGCCAAAACCTGATCATGCTCACCTTTATGTACAGGGTAGGGCGGAAAACCGTGCTCTGCCATCAGTCTGTTTTCCCTCTCAAAATGTTCGCGGGTATGTACAATCCACTCCTCAAGGCAGAGATCAATGGCCTCATAAACAGAGCTCTGCTGTAAACCTTCCAGTAATAAACCACCCAATCGATTGATCAGATCGACCTCTTCTCTATGAACCTGGTTCATGATTTCCAGATCGACAAGAGGCATCTGATCGGGAACAACGATAGGTAATTGATATTCACTCATATTGGGCTAATCATAGTGAAGGAGAGTTTAAACAGACATGATTTGAATCAAGTGGCGTAAGCTATTAATCCGGTAACAAATCTCTAGCTCAAATTGATCTCATTGTTTTATAGAATATTTTCAGATACCTGATATTTGTTGTAATCCCCTCGATAAGCATAGGTTAATGTCTTTACAAGGTCTTCCAGACCAATGGGTTTGGTCACAAGGTCAGAAAAGCCCGCTTCAAGTATCGTTTGATGTTGTTCTGGAAAAGCATGTGCAGTAACTGCAATCAATATTGGGATTGATAAGGACTCGGATTGCAAACGGTTAGCCACATCGATTCCGCTAAGTCCAGGCATCTGAATATCCAATAAAACCACATCGAAGTTTCCACGCCGAATATGCTCCAGTGCTTCATACCCACTGGAAGCCTGTTCAAACGAATTGCCAAGTTTTGAGAGAAATGCACAAAGTAACATGCGGTTTATCTCATTATCATCTACCACTAATACATGAAATTGTCGCCATAGATCAGGCGTCACTCCAGGTGGCTTTTCCGTCTCTATTATTCTTTTGATATCTGGATGATATTTCATAGCCAATTCGAAACTAAAACAGGATCCCTCATTGGGACTGCTCTCTACATCAAGTTTGCCTCCCATTTTATGCGCCAGGCTTTTTACAATTGCGAGCCCCAATCCTGTTCCTTCTGTTCGACGTGTTTCAAAGTTTTCGATGCGTGTAAAATTATCAAAGATATTGTTCAGTGCGGCCTCGTCAATACCAATACCTGTATCTATAACATCGAAACGTAGCACTATATTGTTATTACCCGTTTCTGCTAACTGCTCTATATTCAGAGTAACGCATCCCGATTCAGTATATTTAATGGCATTTGAGAGTAGATTACTGATGATCTGTCTAAGACGGCTTGCATCACCATAAAACTGTTCTTTTAAATGCTCATCTATATTAATTTTTAAACGTAAATATTTACGCTCTGCAATAGGACGCATTATGGCCACTAAATCATCCATTTCCGTGCGTAGCGAAAACGGCTCTTCATATAAACTTATCTGTCCTGCTTCAATGGCTGTGATATCGAGGATATCATTGACGATGCGCAGCAGGCTCTTACCTGCTTTATCAATCTGGCTCACAAAGTCTCTATGCTTTTGTTCTAATACCTCTTGACGAAGCAGTTCAGCAAATCCTGTGATGCCATTCAATGGTGTACGAAGTTCATGGCTTACATTTGCTAGAAATTGGTTTTTTGCTTCACTTGCGCGTTCCGATCTCTCCTTGGCTTCTATCAATTCAGATTCGATTTTTTTTCGGTACTCTATCTCCTTAGTCAGTTCCTGATTGGCCTCCTCTATTTCAGCGTGTGACATGCGTACTTTTGCCAGAAGCTTTTCGTTATCAAGCCAGATTTGTATATTTCGATTTACGCTGAAGCTGTAACCCTTGGCAACCCATAGCATGAATACGATATAGATCATTATCAGGATAAACATGCTTTCTGCTATCGCAGTACCTTGCATTGCAAGTGTTACTGCCAACGGCGTCAATAGAGCAAATAGTGATATCACATAATTTCTAAAAATTGTCGCACGTGTGATTATTCCAGTTGCCGTTACACCACCCAGCATGAATAGCGTTAGCAATTGATAAATTTCATTATCAATCATAAAACTGATGGGACCAATAAAGCCCCATGGCACTTCCGTCAGAATTACCAGATAGGTGTAATATGCCAACCATTTGTGGGCATTATCTTCTGTTGATTTACTATTGAACTCTCTAGTGACAATCAACACGAGAGTTGCGATAAGAAAATTCACCCCAACCCAAGAGAGCAAAATATAGGAAGGTAACTTTCCCCAAAAGAAATAGGTGATGGCAAGAAGCATGGCATAACTTCCAAAACTGTTTTTAACAACCAGCCTGTAGTACTCCTTAGCCAATTCCAGATTTAGTTTTTTATTCATATCTGAACACTTTTATAAATTCCGTTTAAAAAGATATTACTAATTACTTCCTCTACCGAACAGTGTGCTTTTTAAATTATGTCTCCCTTGTAAACACACAGGCTATTAACTCAGCTCATTCTTCACTATTTAAAGATCTAGTCTGATACTGCACTTTGGTTATTTGACTACTTACAATTGTTAACAGCGGTTTAGTATTACTATTCGCTTCAGTTAGGAAAATTAAAAGGAAGTGTCAATTTCATGCAGAACCACTCAATTGCTATGAATAGTACTGATGGGCAATAACAAGGTGAAACTATATCTCAGTGCTTGAGATTAAATCAGGTAAGGTCACGGTTCCCTCCGAATATTTATTGTTACAATCAAATATAATATGTCATTTAACACATTTATTCATATTGGGGAATACCCAAAGACAGCTCTCTTTCAGGCAATTTCTACTGAATTAAAGCTAGCAGTAGATAGATTTTCAGCCAATAATTCACTGGCTATAAGCGAGAATAATAATACATTTCTTCATAATAAAAAAAGAGTGTCTATATTTACGCCTTAACTACAATCTAATTGAACGGAAAACTTTTCCAATAACAGTTGCTCAATGGATAGGGTAGAGCTCTCCCCCTACCTAGATGTTTGAGAATTTAAAATTATAAAACCATGTTGAATATATTAAATAGAGATAACTTTTTACTACTACATTGATGTAGCAAAATATCTGGGGCAATAGTGTAAACAGATGGGATGAGTTAATGCCTACTTTCAAAGTTTAAAGTAGGCAGTCCACACTCAACATCTATTTGCAGCAGACGAGAAGGGGTTGAAAACCTTAGTTTAATCTATCGTGAAACAGTGATCTGAAATAACGGATAAGACTGACCCGGATGACTTAAGGGCACAAGCAATTAACAGAGGCGCCCTTAACAACCAATATCGGTCTCTGCATCAAATCCGGGATTAATCGCTTCATAGAGTGCAGAGTAATCCTCATCACCATAACCTGCCTGCTCTCCGCTGTTGAGTACACTCAACATTGCATCTGAAACCTGGGCATTCATTCCTGATGATTCAGCAACCTGCTTGAAGAGTCCAACATCCTTGATCAGATGTTTGAGGGGGAAGTTTGCGTTGCTATAGTCGTGTTCAATATATTTCTGTAACTTTTTATCAAATGTGGGTGCATAGAGAGAACTTTCACGTAGCAACTTCATGAACAGCTCTAGATCAACACCTTCCGCCCTTACCAAGCCCAGGCTTTGGGCAAATCCCACTGTAAGCGCTGCAATCAACTGATTCATTGCCAATTTCATTGCTGCAGCCTGGCCAACACTACCAACCAGATCAACTTCCTTGCCCAAGCCCCGTAACAGTAGCAGACAGTGATGATAGGCTGCTTCAGAACCAGCAGCCATGATAATCAATTCGCCATTTTTTGCCTCTGGAATACTGCCTAAAACCGGTGCCTCTAGATAGTCGCCACCTGCAGCCTGAACGCGTTCAGCCAGTGCACGACTCTCATCTGGAGATATGGTACCCATTTGCAAAACCGTCTTGCCTTTGAGTTGGGATTCGACCTGAGCACTGAATATCACCGCTTCTATGGCGGCGGCATCACTTAGGGTAAGTAGCAGCAATTCATTGTCAGCTACTGCCTGGGCCAGATCCGGCTGGATCTCTATACCCTCTTCGGTAGCCACTTTAAGCCGCTCTTCGGATCGATTCCAGGCCGTTACTTCATGGCCACGCTGAATCAAGCGATGGGCAATAGGAAGTCCCATCAATCCGAGCCCTAAAAGTGTCACTTTCATAATTGTAAACCGTTTAGAAAATCTATGGTCTGGTTATTCAGGTACGTGGTAGGGTCGGCTCAACTCATGAACCGCCTCGATAAATACCCCAGCATGCTCAGGATTGATCTCTGGATGAATACCATGTCCCAGATTAAAGATATGGCCACTACCCTGGCCATAACTTGCCAGTACTTGAGCCACCTCGTCGCGAATCCGTTGCGGTGAGGCATATAGGGTGCATGGATCCATATTACCCTGTAGTGCAACCTTGTCTCCTACCCGGCTTCTGGCATCGGCCAGTGACAATGTCCAGTCAATACCGAGACCATCGCAACCCGTTTCCGCCATCTTTTCCAGCCAAAGCCCCCCCCCTTTGGTGAACAGAATGGTGGGTATCTTTCTGCCGTCTGCCTCTTTCTTCAGACCATTCAGGATCTTTGCCATATAGTCCAGAGAGAAGGCCTGATAGTGTTGAGGCGTCAATGCGCCACCCCAGGTATCAAAGATCATCAGTGCCTGAGCACCAGCGTCAATCTGTGCATTCAGGTAGGCTGTGACAGCCGTCGCCACCTTCTCAAGCAGTCGGTGCATCAGATCAGGACGATCAAACATCATCCCCTTAACTTTAGAGAAGTTCTTGGTACCCCCGCCTTCGACCATATAGGTGGCCAGTGTCCAGGGGCTGCCGCTGAAACCAATCAGAGGCACTCGTCCATCCAGTTCCCTGCGTATGGTGCTCACTGCATCCATCACATATCCCAGGTCATCGGCCATATCCGGCAGACCCAGTGCCTCGACCGCGGCATCATCTGTCACCGGCCGCTCAAAGCGGGGGCCCTCTCCAGTCGTGAAATAGAGCCCAAGTCCCATGGCATCCGGGACGGTAAGTATATCCGAAAAGAGTATTGCCGCATCCAGGGGATAGCGCGCCAAGGGTTGCAGGGTAACCTCACAAGCCAATTCAGGGTTTTTGCAAAGATCCATAAAACTACCGGCCTTTGCCCGGGTCGCACGATATTCAGGCAGATAGCGCCCAGCCTGTCGCATCATCCACACCGGAGTCATATCTACAGGTTGTCGTGCCAAGGCTCTTAGAAATCGGTCATTTTTCAAACTGGTCACGGAAGAAGATCCTTTGGAATCATTTTTTGGTATAAAGAACAACTAAATCCAACACCATAATATGGTGTCAGGATGATAATTGTACACAGAAACGTGTTTTACATCCCTTTTCACCCCAGGAGCAGACTTCAGTAGCATGTCCCCGGTCAAACAGATCATTCTTGCAAAAAAAGATGCCTTAGCCAGCGCTATTGGCGACCCCCTCTCTCAACTGGCTGATCAGTGTGCGCTAGTGTGGCAGGACGCAGACGCATTGGATGCTGTTTTATTCAAGCACATCTCCACAATCACCAATTGTGAATTTCTCTACGCCTGGGATCTGACCGGTAAGGAGATCTCCTCCCTGGTCATGCCAGACGGACTGAATAACAGCTGGCGTGGCAGAGATCTTTCGGAACGCCCCTATCTGAAGAACAATCTCCCTTTCAAGGGCATCATGCTCTCCTCGGTCTACCACAGTCAGTTCAGCCAGCGGGAGTGCGTCACTGCCCTCCAGGCAGTTCGACAGGATAAACAGCTGGTGGGCTTCATCGCAGCAGATTTCTCTCTCGACAAACTCACCGCCCAAGAAGGGGGTCTCGAAGAGCAGCCCCAGTGGCAACAGTTTAAAGGGGATCCAGCGGTACGCGGACAGCTGTTCATGCAACAGAGAATTCAGAGTCGGCTTGATGAACATATCGATTCAGTACATGACACCGTATATGACCTGATGACGGAGCACGGCATTTTCCACTGCAAGATTCACTACTCAAGCGGACGCTGCTCTTTTTGGGATATCAAAGACCCCTACAGTTACCATATTCACGGTGTGGAGGAGATTATCGATCCAGACATTGCACTGGCCTACTCACTCCAACCCTATCCTGATCGGGCGCAGGTAACACCTGCACAGCTGAGAGAGGTTTTTCAGGAGTTCAAGGCTTTACGCTTTGCGGATGAGACCATCTATCTGCGTAGTGCGTCGATCAACATCATGAATCGCATGCTTGGCCTCACCTTCTCCTGTGACGGCTCCCACTATATGCCTGTCGATGAATTTATCGAAAAAAATCTCAGTTTCTGGATCGGCTCCAGCCACTAAGGCGCGACAACTCAACTCCCCGGCTATTGGAAAGGGCTGACCATTCTCGGCGAGCCGCGCCTTGATCAAGGGCAGGTTTGAAACCCTGAAGACGACATACTTAGTCGCCGGGTTAATAGTTGCTTGTTCCCTTAAATATCAACGACGCAAATGGGACTTAAATTTGTTGATCGACAGCATTCAAGATACTATCTTAATAAGTATTATATTATGGGAATCATACACCAACACCATGACCAAGCTCCGATATGAATGAGAAGAACAGTGATGACAAGGCACAATCCAACAAAGTGGAACAAGCAGCACACCCCACACACATAGTCGGTATTGGTGCTTCGGCAGGTGGATTGGAAGCCATAGAGGCTCTTTTCAAGGAGATGCCACCAGTAAGCGGGGTGGCCTTCGTCGTAATACAGCATCTCTCCCCAGACCACAAAAGCCTGATGGCAGAGTTGCTTTCAAAGCGTACCAGAATGCCGGTCCACCGGGCTGAGGATGGAATGGGGGTAGAGCCTAACTCAGTCTATCTGATCCCACCCAATAAAAATCTCCGCCTCTTCCATGGTCGTATCATCCTCTCGGAACAGGACAGGGATTCACGAGGCATCAATCTCCCCATTGATATATTCTTCCGCTCTCTGGCCGAAGACCAGGGCGCAAAAGCGATCGCCATAGTGCTTTCTGGCACTGGTAGTGATGGTACCAGTGGCATTCGTGCCATTAAGGAAGAGCTGGGCATGGTCATGGTTCAGGCCGAAGAGACCGCTGCCTTTGACGGCATGCCCCGCAGCGCAATCGCTACCGGACTGGTGGACTACATTCTTCCGCCGAATGAGATGCCCATTCAGTTACTCTCCTACTTGAAACACCCGTTTACTGCCAAGGATGAATATGACAGCACGGTGCTCAACGATGAGGATGGGGTAGCAAGAATATTTGCCCTGCTTCGGGAAAGCAGCAAAATTGATTTCACCTACTATAAACCGACTACCATCATAAGACGTATCGAACGTCGCATGGCGGTCAATCAAATACACGATTTAAACGACTATGTCAGGTTTATGGAAGGCTACCCTGTTGAACTCAACAGTCTGCATAAAGATCTCCTGATAGGAGTTACCAGCTTTTTTAGAGATCCTGAAGCTTTTAAGGGAATCGCAAACAAGTATCTACCACAACTGTTTCTAGATGCGAAAGAGGACAAGCTCAGACTCTGGGTGAGTGGTTGTTCAACCGGTGAAGAGGCCTATAGCCTGGCCATTTTATGTTGTGAGGAGATCGAGAAGCAAAACCTCAGAACAGACGTCAAAATATTTGCCACAGATGTGGACAGGGAAGCGATTCTTACTGCCAGTGCAGGGGTATTTGCTGAAAGTGCAGTCGCAGATATTGAGCCAGGCATGCTCTCCAAATATTTTTATCGCCGAGACGAGGGGTTCCACATCAGTCGCCAGGTCAGGGAGATGGTGGTCTTTGCACAGCACAACCTGGTCAAGGATCCGCCCTTTACCAATATGGATCTGATCAGTTGCCGCAACCTGCTTATCTACCTTCAACCCGTACTGCAAAAGCGTGTACTTGAACTATTCAATTTTGCACTTAACCCCAAGGGCATCCTGTTTCTGGGAAGCAGTGAGACCACTGGTGAAATGGCCGAATATTTCGAACCGATCGACCATAAATGGCGCATTTATCAATCACGGGGACGGCGCAAACATTCAGAACTATCAGAACCCGCTATAAATTTCGATGCCAAACGATGGTACAACAACAATCGTATGGCAGGACGCGGTACAAGCGCCCGTCTCCAGGAGGAGGAACGTCTCCTGGAAAGACTCGTTGAAGGTGTAGCAGGAGACTATTTACCATTCTGCCTCGTCGTCAGCGAAACACTGGAACTGATGCATGTCGCTGGCGATGCAAAAGACTATCTACAGTTTTCTACTGGGAAGGTGGTCAATGATGTCTCAAAACTGGTGATTAAGGATTTATCAATTCCTCTAACCACCGGCTTGCAAAAAGTTTTTAAGAGCAAAGAGGAGTTAGTCTACTCCAACATCAACTTGAATATGGAAGCGGTACATAAAGTCGTCGATATGCGACTAAAACCTCTGCCCACAAAAAAGCGACAGGCATTGTTGGTTGCAGTTTTTATTGAAGAGGTACGTACTACCCTTGAATCAGAAACTTTTTCTGCAGAAACCTATAATGTCGGCAAGGAGGCTCAGCAACGCATTGTAGATCTTGAGAATGAGCTTCAATTTACCAGAGAGAATCTGCAGGCCACAGTTGAAGAGCTTGAAACCTCGAATGAAGAGCTTCAAGCCACCAATGAAGAGTTGCTGGCGAGTAATGAGGAGTTGCAAAGTACCAACGAAGAGCTGCAATCCGTCAATGAAGAACTCTATACCGTCAACTCAGAGTTTCAAGGCAAGATTACAGAGCTGACAGAAGTCAACAACGACTTGGACAACTTACTGCGTAACACCCGTGTTGCCACCCTGTTTCTTGACGAAAATCTGGAAGTACGTCGCTTTACACCAGAAGTTACTCAACTGTTTCGTGTTATAGACCAGGACATTGGTCGGCCGGTCAGTCATCTCTCCCATAGTCTCAAGGATGTAGATATCATTGAACTGGCTAAAAAGGTTCTATACACAGAAAAAGGGATCGAGATAAAAAAAGTTAGCTCTGACAATAATGACGAGTTTTTATTACGGGTCTTTCCTTATCAGATAGCACCGAATACTTACTCAGGTGTGGTTTTTACTTTTATTAATACAAGTGGACTAAAAAAAGCCCTCAATGAGTTGGTTGAGCGCGAACTACGCATGGAGGCACTGCTCAAGGTTAGCGATGCCTATGTGCTTATTAATGATGACGGTGTCATTCAAGAGGTAAACGATAAACTTTTAGAGCTGGTCGACTTCGAACAATCAGAGTTGATTAATAACAACATCTCAATGTTAATGCCTGATAAGGATGCCTCACAACATGACCACCATATCAGTAGATATTTGAAGGAGGGCACTTCAAAAGTCATCGGCACCAGCCGGGAAGTTCAAGTCAAAAAGAAAGATGGAAAAACCATCCCTTGTATACTGACTCTTTCAGAAGTCACTATCGACAACCGCCATTGGTTTGTTGGCCTACTCAAGTCATTAAATTGAAGCGTGGAGACTAGAGTTGAGTAGTAATGATAAAAACAATCCTGTCAGCGTACACCACGAATTCATGCGTGATAAAGCTGAAAAGATTGCACAAAGACGGGCACGAATTGATTTCGAAAAAAAGATAGCTGACCGTGACAGGCTTTTACAGGATTTACATGTTCATCAAATTGAACTTGAACTACAGAACGATGAGTTACGACAATCACAAATTAAACTAGAGTTTACTCACCAACAGTATCTTGACCTTTATAACGATGCGCCAGTGGGATATGTCAGCTTGGACGATAGCGGAATTATAGTTCGCGCCAATCAAATGTTTGCCTCTATGTTGGGGATTGAGAAATATATCCTCTCCGGTAAGGCACTCGCGGAATTTATGCTTCCGGCTGACCAAAATATATACCGCAGCCGCTTCAAAGCGTTCTCAAACAAACCTGACAACAAACACATCGATGTCCGATTCAAAATTGGCTCGAATGATAAAGAGAACAATATCTTTGTCGGTAGGATTCAGGGACGCCGGCTCAATAATAAAAATTCATCACCTAACAGTTCTCACTGGTCTGAAACTATTCTTGTCGTTATCAGTGATATCACTGAACTTAAAGAATCGGAAGAGAAGATTCACTTTCAAGCTCACCACGACACGCTTACTAAGATACCCAACCGTACTTCACTTTTTGATCAGTTAGAGACAGCACTTTCACTCGCGCTTCGGCAGGGCAAATCTGGCGCTCTGCTTTTTATGGATCTAGACCACTTTAAAAATGTAAATGATTCACTCGGTCACCATACAGGTGACAAACTTTTGATCAGCTTTACAAAGAGATTACGCGAACATATTCGCCGTGAAGACATGCTGGCTCGAATGGGTGGGGATGAGTTTGTAATACTGCTTGCTGAACAACATTCTGACAACAATATGATGGCAGTTATTGCGCAACGCTTTGCTGAACATATTGCCGAATCCCTCAATGAACCAATCATAATTGATGGCCACATTTTTCAGATAACTGTAAGTACAGGAATCTCTATCTTTCCATTTCATGATGACGACAACATCAATGATATTGTGCGTCAAGCAGACACAGCAATGTACCAGGCCAAGAGTGATGGCCGAGGCATGGCACGATTTTTTCAATCCTCTATGCAGGAAGCAGCAAAACAGCGTATGACTGTTGAGGCAGAGCTGCATGTTGCATTAATCGAGCAGCAGTTTAAGCTTTTTTATCAACCCCAAGTAGATAAAGATGGAATCATTCATGCGGTCGAAGCACTACTGCGTTGGCAGCACCCCTATCGTGGGATAGTAACACCAGATAAATTTATAAATGTTGCTGAAGATACTGGAATGATTGTAAAAATCGGAATCTGGGTCATTGAAGAGGTAGTAAAACAGATTGTCGAGTGGCGCAAGCAGAAAGTCTTTGACTCAAATATATCCTATGCGATTAACATCAGCGCAAAACAGATAACATCACCAACATTTTATAGTCAGGTCGAAGAGATTATTGAGAAATACCAGATTGACCCAAGCTGTCTCGTATTTGAAATCACTGAGTCACTCCTTCTACCCAACAACAAAATCGCCAACGAAACCCTAAACAGACTTTCGCAGCTGAATATTACCTTTTCTGTAGATGACTTTGGTACCGGCTATTCATCTCTTGCCACAATAGACAAAGCCCCCATAGGACAACTGAAAATTGATAGATCTTTCGTAACAGATCTGAATTGGCCTGATGAAGCAGAAGAACCAGTGCAGGATCAACCATACTCTCTCGTGAATGCGGTGCTCTCACTTGGTAGGGCTTTAGGTCTTGATGTTGTAGCAGAAGGGGTGGAGACTCTGGAGCAGTTGCGAGTATTGATACATCTTGGATGCCCATACCTGCAGGGGTACTATTTTAGTCGACCAATTCCAGAGAACGAGGTCCCTGAATTGGTCGACAAACTGTAGCTGGGATTCAGGGCAGTTGATAGTTAGCCTGGGTCACGAGATCAACACCACACTCCAGATTCTCAACCCAAGATATAAACTCTTTGACCACCTTTTTACCAATAAAGGCACGACCATGCTGGGGTACGATCATCTCGATGTCGAGCTGTCTAACCATATTAGCCCAGAGTCTGCATACCTTATTGGAGTTCATGTAGCGTCGGTGAAAACCCTCCATATAGGGCATCACTTCTGATAATTTTTTCACTGGGGCATTCAGATCACCTGGTGGTAGATTTGCCCCTAGATCGCCAGAGAAAAGTATTCTGCTAAGTGGATCGTAAAATTGGAAATTACCTTCCGCATGCAGGAAATGGGCAGGTAGTGCCATCAGCCGGATATTTCCCAGCTGCAGATTGGTGCCCTCATCAGGAATTGGTACAACACGATCAACAAGTCGGCCTGGTCGCGTGAAATGGGGTATGAATCGTTCCCAGAGTGCAGGTACTACGACCTTACAATCAGTGCCAACCAGCCATTTGTTGACTGAAGCAACAATATCCGGGTCTTGATGCGAAGCGACTACATAGTCGAGTTTCTTCACATTCATATAATCACTGATTGCCATGAAGAGGCGAGAGTAGGTTAACTCCCCTCCAGGATCTATAAGTGCAGCATGTTGATGATCGTAAATAAGGAACTGGTTGGCTTGAACTGCTTCGCCAGATACCAGATCCCTGAATGCCACACATATGTGGCTACCATTATTGAATAGCTCAACTGACATAATTTTCGCTGCTTATTGTGATTGAAACTTTGCTGCTTAGAGCAGGTTCATCCTTGTATTCGATATCGGCCTTATCGTCCGGAATCTTAAAAGCTTAACCATAATACAGTAAAATATAAATAAAAAAGGCCTTTTTATTGACCTCTAACCACCCATACAGCCTCTAATCGTCTCTAAGATGCCGTTATTCTTCTTTTAAAGGGTAATTTAAATCGTGAAAATTTCATTGGATCTGGCAACAAAGTGATCTGTTGCAGTGCAAAATCCCATTGGATCATGATTTGTGCGGGTAGATCAGGGCAAATCAGCCCGTCAGCTTCTTATCAGACTTTTTACAGAAACCGCTTGGCTAATCCTGATCTCCAGGACGTATATGCTCGATATAGCGGGGCCGGTCTACCATTTCCAACTTTACCCCTTCAGCCCAAGCCTGTAGTGGCTCCTGGTCCTTGAATCTGAGATCGCAACGGGCTCTTCCATGGCTATCCAGAGGTAGTGGAATCATATCCCTATAGGTGTAGACATTCTCTCCGACATCTCCACCTTCACAAATGGTAGGACAGCTGGGTAGGGTGGTTTCCAGTTCAGCACTCTCAAAAATCAATGAACCTGCCTGCCACCATCGGGTTCGCTCTGATGAACCACTCATGGTTTTGATAATTATGGTTTTTGAAAATCTGATCGTCAGCGTACCGTTTTCATACTCGACCGACTCCACCTCGCTACCTGGTAGATCAATTGTGCTGGAATCCATGAATCACCTGCTTTGCTAAATCTTGAATGAATAACCTTAAGGGCACCATAAAAAATAGCTGCTCCGGTTGCTCAAGAGGGGCATCATAACCTTATGCCAGCCTGAGATGAAAGCCGGGTTACCCCGATCTTTTTGGGGATGAGGGTTGGCAATCAGCTATGGAACAGCCAACTTCACAAGCCTCAAAAAACCTCATTAAACAGAATTAGAGTTATCTCTCTTCCATTCCAAGCTCTTTAATCTTTCTTGTTAATGTGTTGCGTCCCCATCCCAGCAATCGGGCCGCATCCTGGCGTTTGCCTGCTGTGTGCTCCAGTGCTGTCTCAATCATCACCATTTCAAAATCAGGTTCAGCTTCATTGAGTATCCCTTCGCAACCCTCATTAAGGCGCCTTTTGACCCATCCTCTCAATGATTGCCGCCAATCATCCTGAGCAACCCCCTCAACCTCCGTCTCTTTCAGCTCGGTAGGCAGATCTTCAATATGGATCTCCTGACCCGAAGCCATGACAGTCAGCCAGCGGGCAGTATTCTCCAATTGTCGAACATTCCCCGGCCACTCCAATTGACTGAGATAACCTTCTGTCTCAGGTAGCAATAGCTTTGAATCCACGGCCAGCTCTTCTGCAGCTGACTTAAGAAAATGGCCCATTAGCAAAGGAATATCTTCCCGACGCTGACGCAGCGACGGCAGATGAATACGGATTACATTGAGTCGATGAAAGAGGTCCTCACGAAAAGCACCTTCTTTCACCAGCCCTTCCAGATGTTGATGAGTCGCAGCGATAATTCTTACATCCACCTTCACCGGCTCATGGCCTCCGACACGATAGAATTCACCATCGGCAAGCACACGCAGGAGTCTTGTCTGCAACTCCGCAGGCATGTCACCTATCTCATCCAGAAACAGGGTACCTGTATCTGCCTGTTCAAAACGTCCAACCCTACGAGTCTGTGCACCGGTAAAAGCACCCCGCTCATGTCCAAACAGTTCTGACTCCATTAAATCCTTGGGGATCGCTGCCATGTTGAGGGCGATAAATGGTCCTTCTGCACGACTGCTGTGACGGTGTAGAGCCTGGGCAACCAACTCTTTACCTGTTCCAGACTCACCATTGATCAATACCGTGATATTGGATCGAGCCAACCTGCCGATAGCACGAAACACCTCCTGCATGGCTGGCGCTTCACCGATGATCTCCATCGCACTCTCTTTAGCATCGATTTTAGGCTGCTCTTCAACCGTTAACTGCTGACGACAAGCCCTACGAATCTGCTGTACAGCATCGTCTACATCGAAAGGCTTGGGCAGATATTCAAAGGCACCACCATGATAAGCGGAGACGGCGCTCTCCAGATCCGAATGAGCCGTCATAATTATCACTGGCAGATTTGGGTAGCGAGCATGAAGCAGTTCCAATAACTCAAGCCCGTCCATACCCGGCATACGGATATCGGAAACGACCACATCTGGTTGCCCCTTATCCAATGAACTCAGCACACTGTCTGCGCTCTCAAAACTGGTCACCTCCATTTCAGCTTTTTCCAAGGTTTTTTCCAAAACCCATCGAATTGAGCGATCATCATCAATCACCCAAACCCGGCATGCTCTATCCATCTACCTGCTCCAAAGGAAGTAATACTCTAAATACTGTTTCACCAGGTTTACTGGTAAATTCGATCAATCCATGATGTCGGTTGATTAAGGTTTGGGATATGGAAAGACCAAGCCCCATACCTTCACTGCCAGAGACAAGGGGAAAGAACACCCGCTCTTGTAACTCCGGTGGAATTCCCGGACCGTTATCTGAGATTTCAATCGAGGCCACCAGTCGGTGGCGTATATTGCCAATAGTGAACTGTCGTAAAACCCGGCTATTGATTCCTACCACACCATTCGGGCCCGCAGCCCTTACAGCATTACGGACAATATTCAGAAATGCCTGGATTAACTGATCCATATCCCCTGTCATATCGGGAATACTTGGATCATAATTTTTGCTGATCACCAACTTCGCCCCTGTCTCTGCTTTGGTCAGACCACAAACCCGTTCCAGAACCTGGTGAATGTTAGTAGGCTTCATTTCAGGGATGCGATTTGGCCCAATCATTGTATTTACAAGGTTTTGAAGTCGATCAGCTTCCTCAATGATTATCTGGGTATATTCTGTCAGTGATTCATCGGGCAGCTCTCGTTCCAGCAGCTGAGCTGCGCCACGCAAACCACCCAGTGGATTTTTTATCTCGTGGGCCAAACCTTTCACCAGTGCTCTGCTGGCTTGATTTCGTGACAGGATCTGTTCCTCTCGAGTGATTCTCAGCTGTCTGTCTACCTGCTGTATTTCTACAAGAAATTCGTTCACAAACTGTCCAGAGCGTAAGGGAATTACCGTACAATCCACTGTAATCTCCCGCCCCTTCTGCAGTTGCAGCTGGTGTTCTCGCTCTGTAAATGGCTGTCCGGTCTCCAGTGAACGGTTTAAATTATTCCTCACTATCCCACTGGAGCAGTAGATCAGTTCAGCCGCTGGGTTCCCAACCATCTTCTTGGCACTTACACCAAACAACATCTCAGCTGATGAGTTGATGAAGAGCAGATTAAATTTACGATCGAAGAGCAGAATGGCTGTGCTCAAATTATCAAGCACTCGGCGCTCCATCGGAGAATTTGGATGATGTGGGTTCATGTCAAACTACCTGCAATAAGTACACCAACGATAGAGATAGGAGAGTGATCAACCATTTTTTTGCAGCTAACCTAACTAAAAGGCGCAGCTTCAGGTATTTCAATGGCGTTTCATGAACTACCGATCAACCAACTGAACTTGAATGCCCATAACTTTCTCTTTGTTATAGTGAGCAAAGCAGGTCTATTGCACTATTATAGTGCATCGATCACATTGACTGTTTGAATTTAACTGAAAATGGGACTGGGGCTTAATTGGAGAGGTCAAAAGTGTTGCTGGCTTTTACCAGAGGAAAAGGGGAGATCGGCGCATCATGAGCTACTGGTTGACCCAGCTGTAGACGCGTGAGTAATCAGCAGCTCTAAAGCAACCGTAAAACAGGGAAGAGGTATTACTCAACTTCAGCTTGGCGAAGATGGAAGGTGGTACTGCCAGTCTCTTTCATCTTATTACCCTCTGCATCGAGGATCTCAGCATTAAGGGTATGTGTGCCCCGACTGAGCTGCTGCAAAACCAGCTGCGAGGTTGTGATATCAGAGTCAAGTTTTCTACCATCCACATAGAGATGAATGATGTGACCGCTTCGCAGAGGAGGAGAGATGGAAAGACCAACGGAAACCGATCCTTCGGCACTGCGTATGGTCTCATCATTGCCCGGCTGAACAATGTCGAAATTGGTATATTCACCAGTAGCCGCAGCTTCGGACTCTTTATCCAGATTTTCCACATTCAGGGATGATTTTCTCTTTTCATCACTCACACGGATCTTCTCTGCGCCCGGTTGATAGGATTCAGAGTAGACGACCTCTCCATCCTCAGTAACCCATTTATAGACATCTCTGGCCATAAGCGGCTGAGAAAGCAGAAGAATAACTAATATGATTACGATACGCATAGTGCCAAGCATAGACATTCAGAGCAAAACTAACAAGCGACGAAGTTCGCAAAAAAAACGCCCCCCGATGAAGGGGGGCGTTTTAACTACACATCAACCCGGATTGTAATATCAGAGGCTGTAATACATATCAAATTCAGCAGGATGTGTGGTCATACGCATGGTGGTCACTTCTTCCATCTTCAGATCAATATAGCCATTGATCAGGTCATCAGTGAAAACGCCACCAGCTGTGAGGAAGTCACGATCTGCATCGAGTGCTTCCAGAGCCATATCAAGGCTATGACAAACTGTTGGAATGCTTGCAGCCTCTTCAGCTGGCAGATCATACAGATCCTTGTCCATTGCATCGCCAGGATGGATCTTGTTCTGGATACCGTCCAGGCCAGCCATCATCATGGCTGCGAAAGCCAGGTAGGGGTTGGCTGTTGGATCAGGGAAACGAACCTCAACACGGCGACCCTTAGGGCTTGATACCCATGGAATACGGATTGAAGCAGAGCGGTTACGTGCGGAGTAAGCCAGCATTACTGGTGCTTCAAAACCTGGAACCAGACGCTTGTAAGAGTTGGTAGAAGCATTGGTGAAAGCGTTCAGAGCGCGGGCATGCTTGATGATGCCGCCGATATAGTAGAGCGCAGTTTCAGACAGGCCACCATACTGATCACCTGCAAATACGTTCTCTCCACCTTTAGATAGGGATTGATGCACATGCATACCAGAGCCGTTGTCACCAACGATTGGCTTAGGCATGAAGGTCGCGGTTTTGCCGTAGGCGTGGGCAACATTCCAGGTACAGTATTTCTGTATCTGAACCCAGTCAGCTCTCTCTACAAGGGTACTGAAACGGGTACCGATCTCACATTGACCGGCAGTAGCAACTTCGTGATGGTGAACTTCAACAGGTACGCCCATCTCTTCCATGGCGAGGCACATGGCACCACGCAGGTCGTGCAGTGAATCTACTGGGGGTACTGGAAAGTAACCGCCTTTGACGCCGGGACGATGACCGATATTACCATCTTCATAGACACGCTCAGAGTTCCACTCAGCCTCTTCAGAGTCGATCTTCACCATGGAACCACTCATATCGACGCTCCAGCGAACATCGTCGAGCACGAAGAATTCTGGCTCTGGTCCAAAGAATGCAGCATCAGCAATTCCTGTTGATGCCAGATAGGCTTCTGCACGCTTGGCAACAGAACGAGGATCACGCTCGTAGCCCTGCATGGTGGCAGGCTCAAGAATATCACAGCGAATGTTCACCGTATTCTCGTCAGCGAAAGGATCGATGACTGCAGTGGCATCCTCAGGCATCAGAATCATGTCCGACTCATTAATACCTTTCCAGCCCGAGATGGATGAACCATCGAACATCTTGCCATCAGTGAACAGTTCTTCGTTGATCTCACTGACTGGCAGAGTAACGTGCTGCTCCTTACCGCGAGTATCGGTAAAGCGGAGATCAACGAATTTCACGTCATTGTCTTTGATCATCTTAAGGGCTTTCGAGGCCATCTCATTCTCCAAGAGTTTTGGTTTACACAATGCTGAGCAAGTATCAGCTACTCATTAGCTTTGGCGGCCAGGCAACTATACCAGACGCTTTGGAATACGCATTAGAGCATGAATCATGCCATGGGTAAAAACTGATAATGATAGCGAAATACTCACCTTTGGCTGCTAAGCCTAAGCAATAGAAATATTCTGCGAAATTAATAGGTTATTATATACAAAAAAGAAAACTGATACGGGTCCTTAGATTGGCTTCCTGCTAGCTATGAATTAGAAAAAAAGTACAAACCTGGAACGACGCACAATTGTAGTGCGTCCAATATTATCAATGCACCAGATTAGTGCTAACCAAACCAGACCTGAACCGTTCTGAACAGTTCAGATCCTTCAATGGCCTTTTGATAATCGGATTTCAGTTCACTCGCACTTTCACTTGACTTGAAACAGTGGCTCGGTAGATAGATATCCACATCAATTTTTCCTGACAGGTAGTGCAGCACTATGCGCATCCGCTCATCGAAACAGGCCATCTCAGACCAGTGGGAGAGTAGTAATTTTTCTGCTTCTTCTCGCAATGGCAATTTTGCACACGAGGGTCCGGCCTCATCATCTTCGGGATCGATGTGGACAGTAACATCCTCCAAAACATCGACACCATCAATCAATCCATACTGAACAACTTCTGCAATTCTATGCCCCTCGGAAACGCTCAACCAGGGATCAACCTGCACATGGACATCAGCAAGTGCATGCCCGCCCAGCTTCCTGGTACGCAACATATGTACATTGTTCACCCCGGAAACGCTGCCAATGACCTTGCGTATCTCTTCTAGTGACTCTTCCTCAAGCCCGGCATCTGCTAGTTCATGTAGTGCCTGCCAGCCGAGTTCCCAACCGATTTTCACTACCATCAAGCCAACCAGTACAGCTGCAATTGCGTCCAGATAGGGCAGGCCAAGGATGGTGCCTCCGATACCAACCAGAACCACAATGGAGGATACTGAATCACTGCGATGGTGCCAGGCGTTTGCCCGCAACAGATCTGAATTGATGAGATTTGCCAGATAACGGGTGTAGAAGAAGAGGGCTTCATTCGCCAGGATGGAGAACGCCGCCACATAGAGTGTCAGGGTTTCCGGTACCAGTAGTTCTTCAGGAGAGAAGAGGCGAAATACAGCATCCCAGACAATGCCAACCCCAACAGTGATCAGGAAACCGCCGAGTACTAAGGTGCCAACCGTCTCGAATCGCCCATGTCCATAAGGGTGCTCTTCATCCGGTTCCTCATTTGCATGACGTGCCGTGAACAGCACCAGGGCATCCGTCAGCAAATCAGAGAGAGAGTGAATGCCATCAGCGATCAATGATTGTGAGTGACCCAACCAACCGAAGAGTATTTTCAATAGCGCCAACACGCTGTTTGTGATGGCTCCCACAATCGCTGCCTTGCGGCTCATTTCATAGCGTTGATCACTTTTCATGATATCTACTCGCCCACAACCTCAACTACCACAATATACTCACCATCATCTGTTCGCGTCTCCACTACCCGGTGACCGTTGATCCTTGACCAGGCAGGAATATCGTTCAAAGCACCAGGATCGGTACAGACAGCTTCTACAAGCGCCCCAACCGGCAACGACTCGACCGCATTCTGCACCTTGATAACCGGCATTGGACAGAGCATTCGCCGGCAATCAATCTGATGACGATTCAAATCAGCCACTCTTTGGGTATCTCATGGGGTTTCAGGGGTACTGAATGTATATCACGGGAGTCACCGCTTTTATTGGTAAACTCCAAAATCACTTGATCAGCATCTCTACCCTGACTGTAGCGGGCAACCAGCCTACCGATCAACTCAACATCCGTATCAGATATCTCGCCATCTATAAGCGCCAGTGGGCCGCCGTGACTGGTTGTCTTGATGTGTGGAAAGCTTTTTCTGTACCCTTGCAGAAAATTCGCTTCTCCCTCTTCACGAGCAATGATCACTTTATAGTGAGGAGATGGACGCAGATGTCTACCGACCTTCAACAACATAATATCATCCATCTCATACTCACGACTGCCGCGGGCCTGCCATAGATCTTTCAATTTGACAGCATACTGCTCATCGGTAAGAAAACAGCAGCCACCTGCAGGTTGTGCATAGTCCTCAAAACCAAAACTGGCGGCAAGTGCCATTTGAGGTTTACGGCTGCGACCTGAGAAATCGAACAGCTGCTCACGATCCACCCAGCCTTCACGTTCAGGCAGAGTCTCCGGCAGATTTTTTGCGCAGAGAGGCCGCAACAAAAGATCATTGGCGCCAGACTCATCGGAAATGATCGGCATGGTCTCTTTTCGCTGTGACATCGGACGCTGACCAATTACCTCTCCGGTAATAATGAAATCGAAGCCTCTCTTCTGAATCCACTCATGGGCTTTGCGAACCATGAAGACCTTACAGTCGAGACAGGGGTTTAGATTGGCGCCATAACCATGCTTTGGCTTAGTCAGAACTTGTTTGTAATCTTCAACGATATCTTCAATGTGCAACTTCATACCCAGCTGTTCAGCGACCCAAAGGGCATTATTGCGCTTAGCCTTGTTCTGATCCTTTTTACGAATGGCATGAGTGTGCCCCTCTACACAGAAACCGGTAAAGAAGTTAATGCCTTCAACATGTATACCCTGCTCTTGAATGACGCGGGCAGCTAAAAGCGAGTCCAGCCCCCCGGAAATCAGTGCAACAGCCTTTCTTTGCTCACTCATGAGATATCATCATTAGCCAAAATGGCAATTATACCCTGAATCGTCCTGGCATAGGATGGGCAAAGGCTAGCGTAAAATTGGCTAAATACCCCATTTACGCTCTCAATCTGCAACACCCTTTTACAATTCAGGGAAACTACAAAACCCTTTTTGCGAATATAATGCCCATACATGAATATAAACCTGAGGAAGGAATAATGAAAAATTTCGCACGTACGCTTTTTGCAATCTCACTGCTTTTTTCCACCGCCACGGTCTTCGCAAATGATCTGTTGTCAGCACTCACCAGTCAGCTTGGGGTTAGTACGGAACAGGCCTCAGGTGGCGCAGGCTCCCTGTTTAAAATGGCTCAGAGCAATCTTTCAGAAGGAGATTTTTCGCAAATAGCTTCTGTTGTACCCGGTATTGAAGAGATGATGTCCGGCGCCCAGTCTTCAGGTAAAGAGTCTGGCGCAGTTGGTGCTGTTGCTTCAATGCTTGGGGATAACAGCTCAGCAGGAAATCTGGCTAACCTCGCCTCATCATTCGGTAATCTGGGTATGGATTCAGATATGGTCGGAAAATTTATGCCCATCGTTCTCGACTTTCTTCAAACACAAGGCGGTGACACTGTTATGTCTTTGATGAAAGGTGCTCTTTCACTCTAAGTAGAGTGACTGATAATGGTAATCTCCGGTTAAACCTGGTGGGACTTGCGGTATATTTTGTAATGTTCCGACAGCCCACTGAGTTTTAACAGACCGGGGATTACCTCTAAATAGCCTCTGGAACCCTATATCCATTCTCAGATCCCCCTCAATTCTTCCTTTAAAATGTGGCTTAAACCAGCATAACCGCCCGTAAGTTAGCCATTGTAAGGCGGCATCGTTATACTTACGCCGTTTTCATCCACATCAACGGGGCCTCGTTGTGACTCGAGCTTCAGAACCAAATCAGCGAAACATAAAAACTTTTCAGGAACTGATATTCGCGCTTCAGGAATATTGGGCAGACCAGGGGTGCATCATTCTGCAACCCTACGATATGGAAATGGGTGCTGGCACCTTCCATACCGCAACATTTCTACGCTCAATAGGGCCTGAACCCTGGAACGCTGCCTATGTCCAGCCCTCACGTCGTCCAACAGATGGTCGCTATGGTGAAAATCCAAACAGGCTGCAGCACTACTATCAGTACCAGGTTGTGATGAAGCCATCACCAAAGAATATACAGCAACTCTACCTGGGTTCTTTGCAGATGTTGGGGCTCGATCTCAATGTGCATGATATCCGCTTCGTAGAGGATAATTGGGAATCTCCAACCCTCGGAGCCTGGGGACTAGGATGGGAAGTTTGGCTGAATGGCATGGAGGTCACCCAGTTTACCTATTTCCAACAGGTCGGTGGACTCGATTGCCGCCCTGTTACTGGTGAGATCACCTATGGTCTGGAACGAATTGCCATGTATCTGCAGGGGGTCGAGAGCGTATATGATCTTGTATGGACTGAAGGTCCTCAAGGCATCGTGACCTATGGCGATGTGTTTCATCAAAATGAGGTTGAACAATCTACCTACAATTTTGAACATGCCGATGTGGACTATCTGTTTGCTCAATTTGACCAGTGTGAATCTGTCTCACAAAAACTGATAGAAGCGGGTCTGCCCCTGCCTGCCTATGAGCAGGTGCTTCAAGCTTCACACACATTCAATCTGCTCGATGCACGTCATGCAATTTCTGTCACCGAACGCCAGCGCTATATCCTGCGTGTTCGCGCCTTGGCACGGGCGGTAGCCCAAGCCTACTACGATGCTCGAGAACGACTCGGTTTTCCCATGCTCAAATCGTCCCAGGAGGCTGCTAATGGCTGATCAAGCAGACCTGTTATTCGAACTAGGTACAGAAGAGCTTCCTCCCAAAGCACTGAAACGCCTGAGTCAATCTTTTACTGAGACCTTTATAGCTGGTCTCAATCAGGCAAATTTAGAACATGGAAAAGTTGAAAGTTTTGCCTCACCGAGACGCCTGGCCCTGCTAGTAAGTGAATGCTCACTACTCCAGCCCGACAGTGAAATGGAGAGACGTGGTCCGGCTATTAAAGCTGCATTTGATGACGCAGGTAATCCAACCAAGGCTGCAGAAGGTTTTGCCAGATCCTGCCAGACAACCGTGGATCAACTGCAGCGACTTAAAACAGATAAAGGCGAGTGGTTGACCTACAAATTGGCCACAAAAGGTAAATCAGCTGAAGAGCTGTTACCTGATATTGCCACTCAAGCGCTCAACAAGTTGCCAATCCCCAAACGAATGCGTTGGGGTGCCTCAGAAGCACAATTTGTACGCCCTGTGCACTGGCTGGTATTTCTTCTCGGAGAAAAGGTCGTTCCATGCACACTTTTGGATGCAGAATCTGATCGCTTGACCTATGGCCACCGTTTTCACCACCCAGGCGCCATCACCCTATACAATCCTCAGGATTACGCTTCAGTCCTACAGGATCTGGGCTATGTAATTGCCAGCTTTGAAGAGCGCAGATCCAAAATTGCCGAATCTGTGCAGAGCAGTGCAGCTGCCTTGGGAGGTAGTGCCGACCTGGATCCTGATCTGTTGGATGAGGTAACTGCACTCAACGAGTGGCCGGTTCCTGTTTCAGCCAGTTTTGAAGAGCGTTTTCTTGAAGTACCCCAGGAAGCACTGGTCGCTACCATGAAGGGTAACCAGAAGTACTTTCCTCTATTCACCGCCGAAGGCAAGTTGATGAACCACTTCATCACCATCGCCAATATCAGTAGTCCCCAACCCGAACTGATCCGTGAGGGCAATGAAAGAGTGATCAGGCCCCGCTTGGCTGATGCCATGTTCTTCTGGGAGCAGGATGGCAGGAAAAGTCTCGAAGATCGTTTGGAATCTCTGAAACAGGTGGTTTTTCAAAATCAACTGGGCAGTATGTTCGACAAATCCCAACGGGTTGCTAATCTGGCAAAAACCATCGCTACTCAAATTGGTGGCGATGCAGATCTTGCTTATCGAGCGGGCCTGCTCAGTCGCTGTGACCTTACCACCGATATGGTCTATGAATTTCCCGAGATGCAGGGGATCATGGGGCGCTATCAGGCAAAAAGAGACAATGAATCTGATGAGCTGGCTCAAGCACTGGATGAATTCTATATGCCAAGATTTTCCGGTGATCAGCTACCGAAAACTACCACCGGCATCGCCATCTCTTTAGCAGAGAAACTCGACACCCTGATCGGTATTTTTGGCATAGGTCAACGACCTACCGGTGATAAGGACCCCTTTGCACTAAGGCGTTCTGCTCTAGGTGCTTTGCGTATAATACGTGAGCACTCACTTACATTAAACCTACTGGAACTACTTGAGTCAGTAGTAAGTTCTCTTGCTGGAAGTCTGACTGAAGAGAAGATAGCTGAATCAGTCTACCACTTTATGCTGGATCGCCTGAAAGGTATCTATACCGATCTTGGCGTCACTCTTGATCTGTTTCAGTCAGTAGCCGATGTGACACCTGAAACCCTTGCTGATTTTGACCGACGTATATGGGCCATGCAGGCATTCTGCAAACTTCCTGAAGCAGAGAGCCTTTCAGCAGCAAACAAGCGCATTCGCAACATCCTTAAAAAGAGCAGTGAGGAACTTACAGAATCTGCTGATCCAGCCCTCTATCAAGACCAGGCCGAGCGCCTTCTTGCCGAGAAAATGGATGAACTGGCGCCTATGGTACAACCTCTGTTTGAACAGGGAGAGTATGCAAAAGGCCTGCAAATTCTGGCCGGTCTGAAAGAGCCTATCGACAATTTCTTCGACCAGGTGATGGTCATGACCGATGATCAATCGCTCAGAACCAACCGGCTCTCCCTACTCGCTCAACTTGAACGTCTGTTCCTCTCTGTTGCTGATATCACCCGTCTACAGATAGAGGAACAACAGACATGAGCAAAGACTCCTACGAACAGATGCTAACTGCGGTTCAATCCTTTCATGACAAACACCGTTTTCGCGAAACCGGTGGTGAAGAGATGACCTACCGGGTTGCATTAATGGCTGAAGAGTTAGGCGAAATCTCATCATGTGTCACCAAAGGAAAATCCAAACAGGCTCTGGCTGAAGAGGTGGCTGATCTACTGATACTGGTGATGGGCACTGCAATAGCCCAGGACTTCGATCTCAATCAAGCCTTCTGGGAGAAGATGCAAAAACTCGATAAGAGAGATTCAAGAATGGTCAACGGCCGAATACGTGTCTCCGAATTCAGAGATGTAGACTGAAAGTAAGTACTCACTTAATGAAATTAATAATCCTCGACAGGGATGGTGTAATCAACAAGGATTCTGACAGCTATATCAAGCACCCCGACGAGTGGCATCCAATCGAAGGTAGTCTTGAGGCGATCGCTCGACTCAGCCGTGCCGGCTACCGGATTTTCGTTGCAACCAACCAGTCTGGGCTGGCACGAGGCTTGTTCAATATAGAGGCCTTGAATGCGATTCATCGAAAAATGTTCGATGCAGTTCAACAGGTCGGCGGTCATATTGAGGGCATACTCTTTTGTCCCCATGGTCCAGATGATAACTGTAGCTGCCGCAAGCCAAATCCTGGACTATTCAAAGCTATTGAAGAGCGGACTCATACTGTACTGGAGAATATACCAGTTGTTGGTGATTCACTTAGAGATCTTCAGGCAGCAGTAGAAGTAAAAGCTCAACCGATTCTTGTTCGCAGTGGCAATGGTGAGAAGACACTAACTCAGCTAAGCGGTCTCCTTGCAGATATTCCTGTTTATGATGATCTCTACTCTTTTTCAGTGAAACTTATCAAAGAAAGTGAGCATAAATGATTCTTCTTCGTTCAATTCTCTTTTTCACTTTTCTGGTCATCAATACAATATTGATCGCAGGATTGGGTAGTCTCTTAGGATGGGTGCTCCCCAGCAAACAGATACATCTTTTCGATACTACATGGAGCCGTATCAATCTCTGGGCACTCAAATTCTTTTGTGGGTTAACTTATAAAATAAAGGGACTGGAAAACTTACCCAAAGAGAACTGCATCATTTTTGCCAAGCATCAGTCAGCCTGGGAGACCATAGCGCTAGTCAGCCTGATACCTGGTCCAAAGTCCTGGGTTCTGAAACGAGAGCTGCTCTACGTGCCTTTCTTCGGCTGGATAATGGTTCACTTCAGACCTATTGCGATTGATAGAAAATCGGGCCGCAAAGCTGTAGAACAGATCATCGAACAGGGCATTGAACGACTCAAATCTGGCAACCATGTGATTGTCTTTCCGGAGGGAACAAGAGTCGCTCCTGGAACCCGTAAACGTTATGGAATTGGTGGCGCAATTTTGGCAGAGAAGTCTGAATATCCAGTTATGCCTGTGGCTCATAATGCTGGCGTATTTTGGCGACGTCGGGATATTCGCAAATACCCTGGTGTAATAGATGTCTCGATCGGACCAATGATCGAATCTACCGGTAAATCTGCCTCAGAAATCAACCAGATTGCTGAGGAGTGGATCGAGACAGAAGTAGAAAATTTACCCAGTGATAGAGGCTGAAATATCTATAAACCAGCCTCTGAAAGGTAAGTATGTACTTACTAACTTAATTCAGATCAGATAGCTTATACATCCAGATTTTCAACAGTCAGAGCATGAGTTTCTATAAAATCGCGGCGTGGTTCTACCTGATCACCCATAAGCGTAGCGAAGATCTGATCTGCTGCGACTGCATCCTCAATGCTGACTTGCAGAAGACGACGTGATTCAGCGTTCATCGTTGTCTCCCAAAGCTGTTCAGGATTCATCTCACCCAAGCCTTTGTAACGTTGCACGTGCTGACCACGCTTTGCATCATCCATAAGCCAGTTCAGGGCCTGCTTGAAACTAGCGACTGGCTGCTCCTTTTCGCCTCTTTTTATAACAGCATCATCACTCAACAAGCCATTGAGCTGTGTCCCTAACTCGACAATCTTTCTATATTCAACACTGTTGAAAAAATCGAAGGGAATAAAGTGTTCATTTCCGATGCCATGAACTTTTCTAACCAGAAGCAAACCAGCATCATCGCCATCAGCTTCATCAATCTTTTGCAAAGTGCATGACTCAGAAATACCAAGATCGGTATTTAATCTTCCTTCAAGTTCTTTGATCCAGGCATCGATCTCTTTTTGCTCTTCAATCATCTTCTCTTCAAGCTTTGGCATATAGATCAGCTTTTCGAGTAGATCAGCATCATAACGTAGTGAAAGACGGTTAATACTTGCCATAACCACCAAGAAGGATCTTGCCATATTCTCAAGGCTCTCACCTGATAGAGGTGGTGCACCTGTTGTTACAATCAATGCTGCATTATCGAGTGCTGATTGAAGAAAGTAGTTATTCAGATCCTGATCATCTTTCAAATACTGTTCTTGTTTACCCTTCTTAATTTTATAAAGAGGTGGCTGAGCAATATAGACATGACCGCGATCGATCAGCTCAGGCATCTGACGATAGAAAAAGGTAAGCAGTAGAGTTCTGATATGAGCACCATCCACATCAGCATCAGTCATGATGATAATGCGATGATAGCGCAACTTATCCGGATTGAACTCTTCTCTACCAATGCCACAACCCAACGCAGTAATCAAGGTGCCTACTTCTGCAGAAGATAGCATCTTATCGAAACGCGCCTTTTCGACATTCAGTATTTTACCCTTCAGAGGAAGAATAGCCTGAAACTTCCTATCCCTGCCCTGCTTTGCAGATCCACCGGCAGAATCACCCTCCACCAAGTAGAGTTCAGATAAAGCGGGATCCTTCTCTTGGCAATCAGCCAACTTACCAGGTAAACCTGCTATATCCAGTGCACCCTTTCTGCGGGTCATCTCCCTTGCCTTACGAGCAGCTTCCCGGGCACGAGCCGCATCTATCATTTTCCCAGCGATACTCTT
Organism: Candidatus Thiodiazotropha sp. AKAK3; assembly: GCF_058244645.1. Lineage (NCBI taxonomy): Bacteria > Pseudomonadati > Pseudomonadota > Gammaproteobacteria > Chromatiales > Sedimenticolaceae > Candidatus Thiodiazotropha > Candidatus Thiodiazotropha sp. AKAK3. The sequence continues at coordinate 110,141 of NZ_JBSYOQ010000059.1, read as the reverse complement.
TGCTTCGCCAGGGTTTTCCAGAAGGAAATCACTCAGATTATCAGCAAGTAGATTTTCTACGACACCTTTAACTTCTGAAGAGACAAGTTTATCTTTTGTTTGCGATGAAAATTTTGGATCTGGCACCTTTACCGACAATACTGCGGTCAAACCCTCACGAGCATCATCACCTGATGTATTTACTTTCTGTTTCTTAGAGAGACCGGACTGCTCTATATATTGATTCAATGTTCTAGTGAGTGCAGCTCGAAAGCCCGCAAGGTGGGTACCACCGTCACGCTGAGGAATATTATTGGTGTAGCAGAAAATGCTCTCTTGATAAGACTCATTCCACTGCATAGCAATCTCGACAACAATGTCGTTCCGCTCATCTGAAAAGCTGAAAACCTGCTCATGCAGTGGTGACTTATTTCGATTCAGATGCTCTACAAAGGCAAGTATTCCACCAATATATTCGAAAACGTCCTCCCTTCCTGTAGCCTCTTCTTTCAGATGAATTTTAATACCTGAATTAAGGAAAGAGAGTTCACGTAACCTTTTTGCCAAAATATCGTAGTGGAACTCGATATTACTGAAGGTACCGCTGCTCGGAAAGAATGTCACACTGGTACCACTCTTCTCTGTTACACCTGTCTCCTTCAAATCAGATACAGGAACACCATGCTGATAGGTTTGCTCCCAAACCTTTCCCTGGCGCCTGATCTTTAACTTCAGCTCTTCAGAAAGCGCATTAACAACAGATACTCCAACGCCGTGCAGTCCGCCAGATACCTTATAGGAGTTATCATCAAATTTACCCCCAGCATGCAGCACCGTCATAATGACCTCTGCAGCTGATCTTTTTTCCTCTGGATGCTCATCAACAGGAATACCACGACCATTATCACTAACAGTCACTCGTTGATCAGAGTGGATTGTCACTTTGATTTCGTTACAGTATCCTGCGAGTGCCTCATCAATTGAGTTATCGACAACTTCGAATACCATATGGTGAAGACCTGTACCATCATCCGTGTCACCGATGTACATACCAGGACGCTTTCTTACCGCATCCAAACCCTTCAACACTTTTATATTCGAGGAATCGTAAGTCATTAATTATTCCGTAGAGAAAACCCATGTAGATGATAATCCGTTATTATACCTACACTTTCAGTCGATACACGACTCATTTAGCATTCTTTGATAATTCCATGTTCCACGTGGAACATACCAATCTCCTCACGCTTGAAGAATTTGGCATTTTCTTTAGTCAAGGACGTTATAAAGGTTTGTACATTGAGATCAGATATCTGATTTTGAACCTGTTCGTAGTGATCTCTATCAAGCTCTGACTGAAAATCGTCGACAAGAATGATTGGAGACTCTTTTTTGTCTCTCTTCAGTAGCATTGTTTGAGCAAGCATCATATTCAAGGCGAGTATTTTATTCTGTCCTCTTGAAAAAAAGTTCTTAGTTAATCTATCTTCAACAGTAATCTTAATATCTAGTCTATGTGGTCCAGGGGTTGTGAAACCTCTTTCCAAATCAGAGTTGGTCTGATCTTCTAGGGCCTGTAAAAGTGAAAGCCCTTTTTTCCAACCATTTTGCATCTCGAGTCTGTATTGACTTCCTAAACTCTGATTTTCTGAAAGTTCGTTTAAACAATTATTCCATTTTGTTAGATAGCTCTTCTGGAGTTGGTTTAGCTCCTCACCAATTACAGCCAGCTGTTTTGTCCAAATGGGGAGTTCTTTTCTATTTTTTCTTAGTGCACTATTCCTTTGGTCAATAGTTTTTTTATAGCGTAGTGCCATTTCTCCATATGATTGTTCCACGTGGAACAATCCCCAGTTTAAAAGTTTTCTTCTATGGGCAGGCCCCTCTTCTACAATGCGCTGTATGTTTGGAGTAATAATAGTTAGTGGGATGGTACTGGCTAGATCTGAAAGACGAATAATTTTTTTACCATCTTTTCGAACTGTTGTTTTCTCTTTTTTCTTACTTAGCCCGATTCTATTCAGTGATGAGTCATCTCTGGTGATTTCGGAATAGATTATGAGTTCTGACTGATTTTCTGAAATAAGATTTCTATTTTGACTTTGTCGGAATGATTTTGCTCTTGCGAGTAGATAGATTGATTCAAGGAGGGTTGTTTTACCTGCGCCGTTCTTACCAAGAATTATGTTTACTTTTGGTTTGGGGAAAATCTCCGCACTTTTTATGTTGCGGAGATTTTGAATCTTTAGTTTGAGCAGGTGCAATTTTTAATGCAGTGTGTCGCTGATCTTTAGTATTTGTATAACTGTTTACTAAATTCTCATGGGCATTACGACGTATTTACTATCCTTGTTATTTTTACCGTAGATCAGTGCACTGCTGTTTGTATCTTTTAGCTCTATGATGATGGTCTCTTCCTTAATAGCAGATATGGCATCAAGAAGGTATCCAACATTAAAACCTATCTTCAGCTCATCTCCCTGGTAAGTTACCTCAAGCTCTTCTTCAGACTCCTCCTGTTCAGGATTATGGGCCTGGAGTTCGAGTAAATTTGGTTTTAGATGAAAGCGTATGCCACGATACTTTTCATTCGATAGAATTGAAGCTCTTGTCAGTGACTGTTTAATCGTGCTCTTTTCCGCTTCAACTTCTTTGTCAGATCCAGAAGGCATTACACGTTGGTATTCAGGAAATCGCCCATCTATTAATTTTGATGTAAAAACGGTTTGTTCAAAGAGTACTTTAATGTAACTGTTGCTTAGCTCAACTTTGATCTCATCTTCGCTGTCACTTAATAGACGACTCAGTTCGATAACTGCTTTACGAGGCAGAATAACTTGTAGATTGATTTTTTCCTCAATCGCTTTGAGTGACTGACTCATTGCCAGGCGATGCCCATCAGTGGCTACTGTTCTGATATCACCCCCGGATAATTCGAGTAACATCCCGTTTAGGTAGTAGCGAACATCCTGCTGTGCCATAGCAAATTGAGTGTTTTCAATGAGTGTATTTAGAATTGACTCTTTTATCGAAAAAACTGAACTACTGGGTGTTGGCTCTATTACCGGGTAGTCGCGAGCTGGTAACACACTAAGAGAAAATCTACTTCTACCTGATTGTAACTTTACCTTATCGTCAGATACATCCAGTGTGATGGGAGCGGACTCTGGAAGCGCCTTACAGATGTCGAGTAGCTTTCTGGCAGGTATTGTGAAGTCAGTATCGCCCTCACACTCAGCTTCTGTTTGAGTTTTGAGTTCCACTTCCAGATCAGTTGCAGTGAGATTTAACTGACCGTTGTTAGCGTTTACAAGAATATTTGCCAGTATTGGAAGTGTTTGTCTTCGTTCTACAACGCCAGCTATCTTCTGTAGTGGTGCAAGCAAGTTGTCCCGATCGGTGCTAATTTTCATGTTATCCACTCAGCATCTTATTAATTATCTTTTAAGATATATAGACCTGTTATTATTATTAGGCCTGTTGATATCTTGATTGATTGTTTCTATCATATTGATTTATATGAATATTTTCATGTTTTTTCATATGTATCAGCCTACTCTAATCCTGCTGAATAAGTGTTGATGGTTTGTGGATAAGTTTGGATTTTTATATTAGCTGATTTTCTTAACATTTTATCCACATTAACTACTTAGGGTTCTTAACAGATTGGAATAGTCTTCTGATATTCTCGGATCACTCTCTCTTAACTCTTTAACCTTGCGATTTGCATGTATGACTGTGGTGTGATCTCTGCCACCAAATGCAGTGCCTATTTCAGGGAGACTGTGATTGGTCAACTCTTTTGCCAGGGTCATCGCTATTTGTCGTGGTCGTGCGATAGAACGGCTTCGCTTGGAAGAGACTAAGTCTGATGTTCTGATCTGAAAATACTCTGCAACGGTCTTTTGAATATTCTCAATAGTTACCTGCTTGTCATGAGCAGCTAACATATCGCGAAGTGCGTTTTTTGCAAAATCGAGATTGATGTCTCGACCGGTGAAGGTGGAGTTTGCGATGACGCGTCTCAATGCACCTTCGAGTTCTCTAATGTTTGATCTGATGCGCTTGCCCATAAAGAAAGCAACTTCGGTGGGTAATTCAGCATTCAGCTGTAGTGCCTTGCTTTGCAGTATTGCAACTCTTGTTTCCAGATCAGGGGGTTCTATTGCCACGGTGAGACCCCATCCAAATCTTGATTTCAGGCGCTCTTCCAGTCCGGTAACCTCTTTTGGAAATCGATCACTGGAAAGGATAATCTGCTGCTGTGACTCAAAAAGCGCATTGAAGGTGTGAAAAAACTCCTCCTGTGAGCGCTCTTTGCCAGCAAAAAACTGAATATCATCGATAAGCAGCGCATTTACAGAACGGTATTTCTTTTTGAATTGATCAATGGTGTTGTGTTGTAGTGCTTTTACCATTTCAGCGACAAATCGTTCTGAGTGGAGATAGATGACCCTGGCCTGAGGGTCCCTCTTCAGCATCATGTTGCCCACTGCATGCATCAAATGGGTTTTACCCAATCCTACCCCACCATATATAAAAAGCGGGTTGTAAGCCTTGCCAGGATTTTCACCAATCTGCATGGAGGCGGCCCTGGCAATCTGATTGGATTTACCTTCGACAAAAGTATCAAAAATAAAACTTTGATTGAGATTGCTTTGTATGGGTGAGGTATTGTCACGCCTGGAGGTTACTGTAATAGGTTGGGGTGGTGGGATAGGTTGCTTTTTCTGAGGGCGGGACTTAGAACCGATTTCTACCAGGATCTTGGGCGCTTCTCCATTACAGACGATATTGAGATGATTCTGTATGACATCCAGGTAGTGGTTACGTACCCAGTCAAGAACAAATCTGTTTGGTGCGAGGAGTCTAAGAAGCTGAGGCTCTTCGATGATTTGCAGTGGCCGAATCCAAGTGTTGTATTGCTGTGGTGAGAGTACTTGCTCCAGGTGCTCAGTGCAGCGGTGCCAAAGGTCCAATTTCACTCTCCAGCGATGGTCTTGAATCTACTTGGTGTTTAGTTCGAAGGTTATCCCGAGAGCCCATACATTGATCTGTAATACAGCATGGTTCGGTTCAAAGTATGCAAGTCTACTCTTGGTCGCCAGAGTTATCCACAGTTATAATTAATTTTATCTTACGTAATTTGTTCTATTATCTATTGACAAACCATCTCTTTTCGGACTAGTCTACGCGTCTTTTTTTCGTCCATAATTCATTGGCGGATTTACCGGTAAGCAGCTATGAAAAGAACATTTCAGCCCAGCAATCTAAAAAGAGCCCGTACGCACGGTTTTCGTGCGCGCATGGCTACACGTAATGGCCGTAAAGTGCTTAAAGCAAGACGTGCTAAAGGTCGTGCTCGTATCGCTCTCTGAGCAAAGGTTCATTGCCAAGATCTGAAGGGGCCTTCCCTCGCAGTCGTAGATTGTTAAAACCCGACGAATATCGTCGGGTTTTTAGTGAAGGTCGGCGATCCAGTGATCGTCACTTTCTGGTATTGGCATATCCTAACAGAGACCTCCATGCTCGCTTGGGTCTTGCTGTCGCAAAGAAGCATTGTCGAAAAGCAGTGGACAGGAACCGTATCAAGCGTATGATTCGCGAAAGCTTCAGACATAACCAGAATGTTGTGGCTGGATTGGACTTGGTTGTTGTCGCCAGACATGGTGCAGCAGTCGCGGATAACAAGCGTTGTCTGGATTCACTACAGCAGCATTGGTTTAGGATTGCAGAGCTATGCGCCAAATAATGATCTTTGTGATCAGGCTCTATCAAACTATACTAAGCCCCTTTGTCGGCCAGCACTGCCGTTTCTACCCCACTTGCTCTGCCTACTCACTGGAGGCTATTGAGAAGCATGGGGCTTTATACGGTTTCTGGCTCTCTCTGAAACGAATATCACGTTGTCACCCCTGGCATGAAGGCGGGGTTGACCCGGTACCTGAACCTCAAAAAAAGCAGTTAAATGGATAATCTACGACTGATTCTCTTTTTTACCCTGGCCTTTCTGGGCCTTCTTATTTATCAAGCCTGGCAGGAGGACTATGGTGTCCCTGCGCAGAGGCAAGCCGAGCAGACCAATGGTGGCACCGATTCACCCAGCGTACCTGGTGAGGTGGACACAGGTGTTCCGACGGCTGATGTGAAGGCAGATCTTCCCCAGGCCGCATCAAACATGCCACATCAGGATGGCACTGTTTCGACTCAAAATGTAGAAGTAATCAAAGTAGTAAGTGATCTCTTGAGCCTTGAAATTTCCACTTTGGGTGGAACGGTTCAGAGAGCTGATCTCCTTAATTTCAGAGACACGTTTGAGACGCCAGATATCAAGGTTGAGCTGTTAACCCCTTCAGGTCCGAATCTCTATATCGCTCAATCCGGATTAATTGGCGCTGAAAATGATGCTGCGCCAAACCATGATGCGATTTTTCAGAGCGAGCAGTCTCTCTATGAGATGGCTGAAGGTGAGGATGAGCTGATTATTCCGCTGGTATGGAAAAGCAGCGAAGGCGTTACTGTAACTAAACAGTTCAAACTGAAAAGAGGCAGTTATCTCACAGAAGTCAGGTATTTGATTGACAATCAGTCTGGTGAGAGTTGGGCGGCCAGGGATTATGGCCAGATTCAGCGCTCTGAGCCTGAAAGCGACAGTAGTGGCTTTACTACCTATACCTATACAGGTGGCGTTTTTTACAACCCCAAGGATAAGTACGAGAAAGTTGATTTCGATGATATGGCTAAGAAAAAGCTTGATGTCGAATCGGATCGCGGTTGGTTGGCGATGATTGAACACTACTTTCTCTCTGCCTGGATTCCGCCTAAGGATCAGGTAGAGCACTACTACACCAATGCACTGAGTGGTGGAAAGTACCTGATCGGCAGCTATTCTCCCTCGATCACTGTAGAGCCTGGTCAGTCCAAGGAGATCAGTAGACAGCTCTATATAGGCCCAAAACTGCAGGATCAGTTGGAAGCTATAGCTGAAGGTTTGGAACTGACAGTCGACTATGGATGGCTCACAGTAATTGCCAAGCCGATTTTTTGGCTGCTGAAGACAATCCATAACCTGGTTGGGAATTGGGGCTGGTCAATCATCCTGCTGACGATATTGATTAAAGCCGTTTTCTTTAAGCTCTCGGAGACCAGTTATAAGTCGATGGCGAATATGCGCAAGTTTACTCCCAGAGTTCAAGCGCTTAAAGATCGCTACGGGGATGATAAGCAGCGCTTTCAGCAGGCGATGATGGAGCTCTATAAAAAAGAGAAGATAAATCCATTAGGAGGCTGTCTGCCGATTCTGGTGCAGATTCCGGTTTTTATCGCACTCTACTGGGTGCTGCTGGAGAGTGTGGAATTGCGCCATGCACCTTGGATTCTTTGGATAGAGAGTCTCTCTGAGAAAGACCCCTACTTTATTCTGCCCTTGATCATGGGTGTTTCCATGTTTGTTCAGCAGAAGCTCAATCCGGCGCCACCAGATCCAATGCAGGCAAAAATTATGATGAGTCTGCCGTTTGTCTTTACCATCTTTTTCGCCTTCTTCCCGGCGGGATTGGTACTCTACTGGGTGGTTAACAATCTGATCTCAATTGCTCAGCAGTGGTATATCACTCGCCAGATTGAGAAAGCCGCCACCTGATTGAGATAGATTAATGACGCTGCGTGAGACGATCGCTGCAGTTGCCACCCCACCCGGTCGAGGTGGGGTGGGTATAGTTCGGATCAGTGGAGCTGGCTGTCAAAAGATTGCAGATTCTCTGATCGGTACACTCCCCCCTCCCAGGCAGGCCAAACTGGTCGATTTTCGCGATCGGGATCAACAGATCATCGATAAGGGGATTGCCCTTTTCTTTCCTGGTCCACACTCCTTTACCGGGGAGGATGTATTGGAACTCCAGGGGCATGGTGGTCCAGTGGTCATGGATCTACTGCTTCAAGCTGTTCTCAATGCAGGAGCACGAGTTGCCCATGCGGGAGAGTTTAGTGAACGTGCATTTCTGAATGATAAATTGGATTTAGTTCAGGCTGAGGCCATTGCTGATCTCATCGATGCACAGAGTCAAGCTGCGGCCCGTCTGGCCAGTCGTACCCTGCAGGGTACTTTTTCTCAACGTATTACAGATCTAGTAGAGCAACTGATTGAGTTGCGACTCTATGTGGAAGCAGCAATTGACTTCCCTGAAGAAGAGATAGATTTTTTGAGTGATGGCCATGTTAGTAAGCAATTACTTACGGTTATTGATGCTGTTACAAAGACTTTCAATTCTGCACAAAGTGGTAAAGTTCTACGGGATGGTTTAACACTTGTTATAGCTGGACGGCCGAATGCCGGTAAATCGAGTTTGCTGAATGCCCTGGCAGGGACAGATTCAGCAATTGTTACAGAGATTCCAGGAACGACCAGGGATATTCTGAAGGAACGCATCAGTATTGATGGTATTCCGCTGCATATAATCGATACGGCTGGACTGCGTGAGAGTGCAGATCCGATTGAAGAAGAGGGTATTCGTCGAGCAAAGCAGCAAATGGCCGATGCCGACAGGGTGCTTTGGGTTTTTGATGATCAATCTGATCCGGATCATCAGCTGCAGGATGATGCTGTACTGCCACAAGGTGTGCCTCTGACACTGATTCGAAATAAAATTGATATCACCAACAAACAACCACAGATTCGGGAGTCAGGTTCAGCTGTTGAGATTTCGTTATCTGCGAAACAGGGAATAGGTATAGATCTTCTCAATGATCATCTCAAACATTGTGCTGGCTATATGGATCAGAATGAAGGTGAATTTATTGCCCGCCGCAGACATCTTGACGCCCTGCAGCGAGCTCTGCAGTATCTTGATCACGGAAAGTTGAGCTTGCAGCGGGATAAGGCTGGAGAACTGCTCGCGGAAGATCTGAGATATGCACAACAAGCACTATCTGAAATCACTGGTGAATTTACTGCAGACGACTTGCTGGGGCGGATTTTTTCCAATTTTTGTATTGGAAAATAGCTTCTATTAAACCTGAAGACGACATACTTAGTCGCCGGGGTAATAAGGTGGGGCAATGCCCCACCGAATCACGTTGACTGAAGGATTTGTGGTGGGGTATGAACCTACCCTTCACAAAAAGATGCCGTTAGGCTGCTTTTTTTCGTAACAATCCTATCCCTAAAAGTCCGCTGAGCACCAAAAAATAGGTGGTAGGTTCAGGAACGTTTGCGGGCGAATCCTCTATGGGTGTCACAGGATCTGGTTGAGTGGGATACTGGGGTTCACCGCCAGTATGATCTTGGGACACGATATTTAAAGCTAAATCTGCATCGAAAGCCATGAAGCCTTGTGGACTTTCCATTATATTCCAGTCAGCGTCAGTCATTATTTGCGAATCTACCTGCCACTCTGAATAACTGGACATAATATTGAGTTGGATAAACCCATTTGATCCATAACCTCTAAAGATCACTTCCATATCACCAATATTCCCTTGCGGTGTTATGCCCTCACGAGCATAAAACTGACCATAGGAATTACCAGTCAGAGGATTGTAACCCGTTGCGTTTTCATCAACGAGGATCTCACTTCCACCGACAAATTCAGCGTAGTAATTGTAACTGTGATACACCCACCCTTCACCCGAACTACTTGTATGGCCGTATTCCACAGTTCTTCCCTCAGGATTTACCCAACTGCTAACCTCGTCATCGACGACAAAGCTATACGAGATCGGATCACCTACCGACACATTCACGGTATCATCCATTTCATATTGAGCTGTAACATTCCCTGTAAAAGTATATAAGACCGGCAGAGCGAGAGTGTTCTGCATATAAAATGACAATCCCCCCCAAACAAACAGTGTGATCAATTTGAAAGTTTTCATAGCTACAGCTCCTTGTTGTACATTCCATTAATAACGCCACCTATAGAAGGCAAATATTGAGCCACAAATAGGAATTTTAGTAATATCAGAATGTTAAAGATAACCAACGTGTTTTATGTGTTAAATTATTCGACAAGAATTCAGGACACCAAAAATTCCTGTTGAATAAGAGGAATTACTGTTTTCTTGATTCTGTACATTGTTGTCATAGCCTTGTAACAGATAAGGTGTTGAAATAAGGGTTCATAAGAAGAGGAGAGAGAGATGCTGGGTGAATCACACGATCTTTTGCATGAGTTTCCTGAGTATGCCGACAAGATTGTAGACATGCGTAAGAGCAACGAGGTTTTTCACAATCTGATGGATGAATACGATTGGCTGGATGCCCATATTCGTAATCTGGAAGAGTTGAGTACTCCAGTCTCTGATTTCCATATAGAAGAGATGAAAAAACGTCGTCTTCTATTAAAAGACAGACTCTATACAATCTTGCATGACTGATAACCCACTTGGGTTAAACAGACCCTTGAATGACGAGGTACACTAGGCTTTGTGACGGCTTGGATGAAACTGTCTGACCTGTCGAATTAAGGCCTGCGCCTGGTTTTTCTCTGGGTTCGGGCCATAGCGCACTTTGATATAGAGCGCAGTAATTCTGCTGATGGATGCAGTCAGGTCGGGTCTTATCCTGATTGCTTTTTTTGCATAATCCATCGGTCCTTCATGAACTTCACGTTTGATACCCAACCGGGCAAGACGTTTACAAAAAAGATTATAAGCGTGTGTGACAGGTGAGGGTGCTTTTCGGCCTGAAAGCACCAGCCTCAGTGCCACCAGAATCAGTGGGATTGCTATCAGCGATATGGTTATAAGACTCCATTGAAGTGGGGTTAGATTATCGAAGCCGAAATTGCGCATCAGTGAGAATTGATGTTCTCGACTATATCCAATCACCCAGCGTCGCCACTCTATGTTGGCGCTATCCAGCAAATGAGTAAATCGTCGCAGAGTTGATCCAACCAGGCCTGAATCATCCAGTTGAAACATTACGGGTGAGCCTTGCTCACCAAAATCTGCTCTGATCCGAAAACGTATCCGTTCCGGTGCAACTGCCGCTGTGGGATCGACTCTCTGCCAACCGGTATCATCGAGCCAGACTTCAGTCCAGGCATGGGCATCGTATTGTCGTATGATGAAATAGTCACCCATCTCGTTGTACTCGCCCCCCTGATAACCCAACACCAGACGACTCGGAACCCCGGCGATTCGCATCAGCTGTGCAAAGCTTGTAGCGTAGTGCTCGCAAAAACCTTCACGACCTTCAAACAGAAATTCGTCTATAGGATTGTTGATATAACGTGGTGGTGAGAGGGTGTAGACATAGGGTTGGCTGTTGAAATGGGAGAGTGCCAGATCGACGATCTGCCGAGAAGTAGTTGACTCTGCCTGCCATTTAGCGACCAGATCGAATTGGCGTTGGGTGACATTGTCTGGCAGTTCCAGTGCCCGATCACTCATACCCGGTAATAGTAATCTGTTCTGCTTCTCAATTGTGGACCAGACCCGGTATTGCAGTGATTGGGTAACAGGGCGACTACTGCGCAATAAAAAGTCAGATGTTATGGTTGAAGTTATGCTTGATTTGATGGGCAGATCAAGCGCATAGAGCCAATTTTTCTGGTGAGCTTCGAGAAACACTTCGTAGCTCACTTCTCCTGTGTCACTGATTGCTATCGGTTGTTGAGATTGTTGTTTTTCTGCGTTGAACCAACTTTCGCCATCTGTATCCCAGATCACCAGGCCCCGCCAGTAACGAAGTTCAGGTTCTGGTGGTTGCTTGTCGAAACTTACCCGGAAGGCAACTTCTGGAGATTCAACCAACTCTGCAAATTGACCCGGAGATACACGATCACTGAGGCCTGTTGTTCCACTGGCGCCAATGCCAAGACTCCAGAGTGGATGTGAAATGCGAGGAAAAATGATGAACAATACGATGGCAATAGGCAAAGCCTGAAGTGTAATGACCGCTGTTCTCAGAAAAGATTTATAGCTCTGCTGCGAAGGCCTGATACGATTTATCTCAATCAACAGAGCAGTCAAACAGATCATGATGATACTCAGATAGAGCGCCATAGCCATCGACTGATTAAATAGAAAGTGGGTAATGATTACGAAGTAAGAGATAAAAACCGCATTGTATATATCCTGTCTTTTTCTGGTCTCTAAAATTTTCAGCATCATCATCACAGTAAGCAGAGCAACCCCTGCATCCCGACCAATCAAGGTATGGAATTGGTTGAAGACCAGAAAGATTCCACCCATGGTTACAACTACCAGTATCCAACGGCCTGGCTGTAGTCGGGTATAGTGAAGTGTCATAAATCGCCAAAACAACAGAAATAGCAGTAACAGTGAAATCGGCGTGGGGAGATGTATCACATGAGGAACAATGGCCAGCGCAATAAATAGAGTGGCCATTAGGTGTTGTCGAGGGGTCAGACTGTGCTCAGTGGTCAGCATTTTGAGTACCGAATTTGGCTAGAGCAGAGAGGCATTTCTGCATATGAGTGGTGCCAAGATCAGAGGGAATGGATAGACCGGGTATATGTAGAGAGTAGGCGTGCCCCTGCTCCTCTTGTTGAATAATAAATCGGCATAGCAGGCTGAGGCGTCTTTCCGGTTCCTGCTCAGGTATAAGATCCCAATCGAGTCGTATCTCGATATGACGATCACCACCGAACTGTTTGCTCAACAACCCCTGTTGTTTGGCATAGGCCTTCCAGTCAATATGTTTGGGGGAGTCACCGGAGCGAAAATTTCGTAAACCAACAAAGTCATCTGCACCGACCCCGCGGTCGCCACTGTTACTGCGTGTATAGCTGGTTGTTACCGGTGGCTCACCACGTTCGGCAGGTTTCGGATAGACCAGACAACTCAGATCGAGTTGGGCATAGGTCCAGGCGTGAAAAAGCCCTAGTGGATAGGTGGTGTGAAGTGAGATCTGAGGTAGAGGGAAACTACCGCGTTTACGGCTGACAAGAGGCAGATGAATGGTTAAGCGTTCACTATTCGGTATATCGATGCTGTCGCCATTGATCTTGCGATGCTTTAGGCTGATTCCGAATCTATCGAGATTCGAAGGGTTGACAAGGGATAGGCAAAAATCAGCAGTTTCACCTGCAAACACTGAATCGACATGGTGTGGCTGAAGTTTCAGACCCAGTAGATTACGCCAGGTGTGGAGTATGCTGGTGATCCATATGCCCCCCAGAAGAAAGGTTGCCAGATGACCCAGATTACTGCCGTAATTGATGGAGCCAGCCAACATCGCCAACAACACAGTGGCGAGCAGTATTCCCTGTTTGGTTGGTAGAATGTAGATGCTACGTGCCTGAATGGTTACGCCACCCTGCTGATCAGCTTTCGCCTGACGGCGAAACTGTTTAAGCCAGGAATATAGGGAGCGTTTACTCATCTAGGGTAAAGGTACTCTATTCAGTAGATCCTTCACCAGACCATCACCGCTAATGCCTGTCTTCTCTCCGGAGGTCTGCAATCGATGGCCGATGGTTGTCGGTAGTATGGCCTGCAGGTCTTCTGGCAAAACCAGATCACGGTCTTCTAGAAAGGCCCATGCCCGGGCCGCCTGAAGTATGGCCAGACCGGCCCTGGGTGATAAGCCAAGCCGATAATCCGGCATATTTCTGGTATGGGCGAGGATGTCCTGACAATACTCAATCAAGGCATCAGCAACATGCACTTTCGCGACCTTTTTTTGATATTCGGAGAGACTTTGGGTGTCGAGTACAACAGGATGGTCTTCGAGCTGAGCCCGACGGTCTCCCCCTGCCAGTAGATCCCGTTCCGCAGAGCGTCCCGGATATCCGATATTGATACGCATCAGGAATCTATCGAGTTGGGATTCCGGTAGAGGAAATGTGCCTACCTGATGACTTGGGTTCTGTGTGGCAATAACAAAAAAGGGTTCCGGTAGTGAATAGGTCTCTCCATCTGTGGTTACCTGTCGCTCCTCCATGGCTTCGAGCAGTGCGCTCTGGGCCTTTGGGGTGGCGCGGTTTATTTCATCGGCAAGTACCAGTTGGGAGAAAATTGGCCCACGATGGAATTGGAAGCTCTGCTGCTTGGCTTCATAGATAGAGACACCAATAATGTCCGATGGCAGTAGATCGCTGGTGAACTGAATACGCTGATAGTGCAGGCCCAGCAGATGGGCCAGGGTATGGGCCAGAGTGGTTTTGCCGACACCAGGCACATCCTCTATCAACAAATGTCCTCTGGCTAAGAGACAAGTCAAAGAGAGTTTGACCACATCCTGTTTTCCCAGCAGGATGTTGCCTGCTGCTTTGATTACCCCACCTAATTCAGAACCCATTACTTGCCTCTTCTATCAATTAAGGTACAACCGGACGTTGTCAGGTTCCCTTTGTGGTTATTGTCATCCTGCCGAATATGAAAGATAACTTATTTCTACACTCACCGTATTCTCGGGGATCTACTGCTTCTTAATCGGCCAAAGGTTCCATTCGCTGAACATTACTTTAGTGTTAACAGTCCCTAGCAAACAGGCCAGATTCGAGACTTGTCCTAAAAACCGATCGCAAGAGCGGATAAATAGCTATAGTGACTCAGAAGGTTCCTTTGAAATATCTCATTCCTCCTGTTAATCAGTTAAAATAGTGGGTTCGTTGGTTTTTTATCAGAAATCGGTGTTACTAAACCGGATATGGCGATTTCTGATGGTACGGTTAGCGGCCATTTAACGCTTAAATATGACAATGTTATTTACAGATAAGTTTGATGTGATTGTGGTGGGAGGCGGCCATGCCGGTACAGAAGCGGCGTTGGCAGCGGCCCGCATGGGCTCCCGAACCCTGCTATTGACCCATAATATAGAGACCCTTGGCCAGATGAGCTGCAATCCTGCGATTGGTGGTATCGGCAAAGGGCATCTGGTCAAAGAGGTGGATGCCCTGGGTGGGGCTATGGCTCAAGCTGCAGATTTGGGCGGCATACAGTTCCGCATTCTCAACTCTCGCAAAGGTGCGGCGGTGAGGGCAACCAGAGCTCAGGCTGACCGGGTACGCTACAAAGCAGCGATTCGGCATCTGCTGGAAAACCAACCCAATCTACAGTTGTTCCAACAAGCGGTGGATGATCTGCTGGTTGAGCAGGATAGGGTCACCGGTGTTGTCACCCAGATGGGCCTGAAATTTCGCGCCGAAGCTGTGGTGCTTACGGTGGGTACTTTTCTTGGTGGCCGGATACACATCGGTCTCTCAAACTATGAAGGTGGACGGGCAGGTGATCCCCCATCCAACGCCCTCTCCAAGCGACTTAGAGATCTGCCATTCACCGTCGAGCGCCTGAAGACAGGCACCCCGCCCCGCATCGATGGCCGTTCTATCGATTATTCTCAACTTCAGGCGCAGCCTGGGGATACGCCGACGCCGGTCTTTTCATTTCTGGGATCGAGGGATCAGCACCCCCAACAGGTGAGCTGTCACATTACCCATACCAATCAGCAGACCCATGAGATCATCCGTGGCGGACTCTCCCGATCACCAATGTATGCCGGTGTCATTGAGGGCGTTGGCCCTCGGTACTGCCCCTCCATTGAAGACAAAATCGTGCGCTTTGCCGATAAGGACTCCCATCAGATCTTTATTGAGCCGGAAGGGTTGGATACCAACGAAATCTACCCCAATGGAATATCCACCAGTCTGCCCTTCGATATACAGTTTCAACTGGTGCGCTCAATGAAAGGCTTTGAGCAGGCCCAGATTACCCGCCCTGGTTATGCCATCGAATATGACTTTTTTGATCCCAGAGAGCTGAAAGCCTCACTCGAAACCAAACATGTTGAAGGCCTGTTTTTTGCCGGCCAGATCAATGGCACCACCGGCTATGAAGAGGCGGCTGCCCAGGGGCTATTGGCAGGAATCAATGCTGTGCGTTTCGCCAACGACCAGGAGTCCTGGTCACCGCGAAGGGATGAGGCCTATATAGGGGTAATGGTGGATGACCTGATAACCCAGGGGACCCAGGAACCCTATCGGATGTTCACCAGCAGGGCTGAGTATCGCTTGCTACTGCGAGAGGATAATGCTGATCTACGACTCACTGAGAGAGGCCGGGAGCTTGGCGTCGTGGATGATCATCGTTGGCAGGCATTTTGCCAAAAGCGGGAAAATATCGAGCGGGAGCAACAGCGTTTGAAAGATATCTGGCTGCGACCATCCGATGTAGAGCCAGATCGGGCGGAGGCCATATTTGGCGCTAATCTGTCGAAAGATGCCTCTGCACTCAATTTGTTGGCAAGGCCCAATGTTAGCTATCGGGATCTGCTGACCATCCCCAAGTTGGGTTCCGGTCTGGAGAATGCCCAAGAGATCGAGCAGTTGGAGGTACAGGCAAAATATGCCGGCTACATCGTTCGTCAGAAAGATGAAATAGATAAACAACGGGCCAATGAAGCAGTGGCGCTACCGCAAGACCTGGACTATGAAAACGTTCGCGGCCTCTCCTCGGAGGTGCGGGAAAAATTCCAGCGGCACAGGCCGGAAACCTTGGGGCAGGCAGGACGTATCCCCGGGGTCACCCCTGCAGCGATCTCCTTACTACTGATCCATCTGAAGAAGCGTTCAGCCTGATGGCGAAGCTGGAATTTGATAGATCCGCATGTCAGCAGCGGCTCTCGGATGGGGCGGCTCGTATGGGTATTGCACTGAGTGAATTGCAACAGCATCAGCTTTTGGATTATCTCGCGCTGATGACGAAGTGGAATAAGGCCTATAACCTCACTGCAGTTCGCGATCCGATGGAGATGGTGGGCCGACATATACTGGATAGCCTGGTGCTTCTGCCCTATCTGAAAGGAAACAACTGCCTCGATATGGGAACGGGCCCAGGCTTACCCGGAATTCCCCTGGCGATAATGCGCCCAGATATCAGCTTTACACTGCTCGACAGCAACAGCAAGAAGGTTCGTTTTCTACGTCAGGTCGTACTGGAACTGGGGATGAATCACTGCCAACCGGTACACAGCAGAATAGAGGCGTACCAACCGCACTATCCATTTAAGGTTCTAACCGCCCGGGCACTGACCTCTCTGCCTAAGCTTCTGGACTTGAGTCAGGCACTGCGTAGTGATGAGAGCGAATTATTGGCTATGAAGGGCCGAGTACCGGATCTGGAGATTGAAGAGATAAAGCCAAACTATGATTGTACGGTGATTCCGCTGCAGGTGGCTTTCACAGAGGGAGAACGCTGTCTACTCAGGATAAAAAGAGCAGATTCAGAGGAATCGCTCTGATCCGATAACGCGCTGTAGACGCGGGATTCTCCCCCCCTCTCCACTCAACATGAGAGAAAGGTTACCACCTTGAGCGGCTGTGCCGTTATGATAGGCTCTTCCTGTCACTGTGGAATTAAGTAGACCAACATGGGTTACATCATCTCCATCGCTAACCAGAAAGGCGGTGTCGGCAAGACAACCACCACCGTTAACCTGGCGGCATCCCTGGCCGCCATGAAAAAACGTGTGCTGTTGGTGGACCTGGATCCCCAGGGAAACGCCAGTATGGGTAGCGGTATCGATAAGCACAATCTGGAAAACACCAGTTGTGAGCTGTTGCTGGGTGATGCCACCTTGCGCGAGACCCTGCAGACCTCACCTGAAGGTGGCTTCGATGTCATCCCCTCGAACGCGGACCTGACCGCAGCAGAGGTGGGCCTGATGAACAGCTCAATGCGCGAAAAACGTCTCGATCTGGCACTGGCCCCGGCTAAAGAGGATTACGAATATATCCTCATCGATTGCCCCCCATCCCTGAACATGCTCACCCTGAATGCCCTGGTGGCGGCAAATGGCGTGCTGATCCCGATACAGACAGAGTACTACGCCCTGGAGGGACTGTCGGCACTGATGAATACCGTCGAGCAGATTCGATCCCATCTCAATCAAGACCTAAGGATCGAGGGATTCCTGCGCACCATGCACGATCCCCGTAACAATCTGGCCATAGATGTCTCAGGACAGCTGCTTGCTCACTTCAAGGATGCAGTATTCAACACCATCATCCCCCGCAACGTCCGGGTAGCCGAGGCACCAAGTCACGGATTGCCGGTATTGCTTTACGATAAACTATCCCGAGGCGCAACCTCCTATCTGGCACTGGCCAGTGAGCTATTGCGACGGCATCGCCTGCGTGAGAGCGAAGCTAAAACGGTTTAACGGAAAAAATAAATGGCAGCAAAGAAAAGAGGTTTAGGTCGTGGACTGGATGCCCTGTTGGGGGGAATGCAGTCTGAGGGCGAGCAGAGTGGTAGTGAAGCGGCTACCAATGAGAGTAAACGTGACAATCTGAGTCGGCTGCCCGTCGATCTGATTCAGCGGGGGCGTTATCAACCGCGCCGTGAGTTTGATCCAGACAGTTTAAGAGAGCTGGCCGACTCTATTGCTGCCCAGGGTGTAATACAACCGATCATCGTACGAGCGGTTGAGAATGAGCGCTACGAGTTGATCGCAGGGGAAAGACGCTGGCGGGCAGCCCAGCAGGCAGGCTTGGATGAGATTCCTGTGGTGATCAAGGAGGTCACTGAAGAGGCCGCCATGGCGATGGGGCTGATTGAAAACATCCAGCGTGAAGATCTAAACCCTCTGGAAGAGGCGAACGCCCTCAGTCGACTACTGCATGAGTTTGGCTTGACCCACCAGGAGGTGGCAAAAGCTGTTGGTAAATCCCGCACCACAGTAACCAACCTGCTGCGCCTGCTCGATCTCAACGAAGAGGTTAAATCTCTCGTTGAGTCCGGTCGTATTGAGATGGGTCATGCCCGCTCTCTACTCGGCCTGAAAGGAGAGGATCAGACCAAAGCGGCCAATCTAGTGGTCAGTCAGGGACTCTCAGTACGCGAGACAGAACGGCTTGTGCGCAAACTGCAGAATGAATCGGAAAACCCGAAGCCCAAAGCTGCAGCGTCAGCAGTAGACCCGGATATACGACGCCTGGTGACAGATCTATCGGAAAAGCTTGGTGCCAAAGTGGATCTGCAACAAGGTGGCAAGGGTAAAGGAAAGCTGATCATCGGCTATAACAGCCTGGATGAGTTGGAAGGGATTCTTGATCACATCAAGTAAAGTTAGGTATGTAAAGGGGTCGGAGTCGAGAGTTGTCATGTTGGGAATCACTTCGAAATAACATAAGCGTATGCTCTAACAAGCCACTCCGTTGTCAGTCCGACTCCGACCCCTTAGGATAAATTCCAGTAGTGTAGGGTGCGGCCCTGCCGCACCAGACGTGCTTATTAAGCGATGCGTCTTATTTATTGAATAGCAACCAGCAACACCCCAACAATACCAGATCAACGCTTAGAGTTATTATTTACTATGCTCAAAATACAAATTGTATGTAAGAGGTTAAATATAGTCTGGCGTTGAGATTACACCACAAAAAAAAGATTAATATTGAAACTATTATTGTGTAGTCATTCACTTATCCAATGGTATTAGATAAATAAGATCACCTACTTTTTATTCTAACAAGCCAGATTATCTATTGAGGTACTAAAGTGAAAAAAATAATTCAAACTCTAATGTACTCTGTATTTGCTGGAACATTAAGTACAAGTTCATTGGCAGCAGATATAATCACCCAAAAAAATATAGGCCTGCAAGCAGCGAATGACATTGCAAAAATGAGTATCGATGCCTGTCGGGATAAGGGATATCACGTCTCCGCTGTAGTGGTGGATAAACATGGAAATTTACGCAGTGCCATGCGCGATGATCTGGCAGCAAACCCAACTCTGGAGATCGCAGAGAGAAAAGCAAATATGGTAATCATGTCGGGGATAGCTTCCGGTTCTTTTCGTGAGGCTAGAAGAGATATTCAACAAGAGTTGAACCATATCGATGGTTTGATTGTAATGCAGGGTGGGTTGCCAATAAGGTCTGCCGGTACTCTGATTGGTGCAGTTGGCGTAAGTGGAGCGCCTGGTGGCGAGAAAGATGAAGTCTGCGCTGCTGTAGCTTTAGAGAAAATCTCCGAACGATTGGAATTTGCAGATGAATGATTTTCATTAATTGATACATTTATGGATTTTAAAAAGCCATCTTTATACAGGTGGCTTTTTTATTTTGTAGTGCCGTAGTTATCAATATCGTTTAGTAAGTTGTTTGGAGTTACATCAGCTGTATGGAGTGGATAATTCCATATAATCGTTTTTTGGTGGGGCATGGCCCCACCCTACTGTTAAAATTGATTTGAGTGGTTATATAACAGATATCATGAGCAGTAGTGCGTAGGGTGGGGCCATGCCCCACCAAACAGTTCTAATTTTTGCTTTGAACAGCTATCTCTAATCCCCAGCTATTGTGTCGTATTAATGGTTGCGAACTCTCTATACTCACCTAATAGGTAACACAGTGCATTGTGATACTTTTGTTAATACTAGTCGTTACAAGAACTGCTAAAGTCTTATCCATCACGCCAAGACGCCTTTTGTGTAACAGTGATGAATTCTTGATTTGTGTTATGGAGAGCAAGTTTTAAAAACTTGTATGAAGCAGAAAGCTGAAGTTAGATTTTTTAACAACAGCAGCCAGTTGATCCATAGCTTGGAGATAAGGGTTTATCAAAGACCCAAAAAAATAGTGAAAAAATTGAATCCAACTGGGTGACTGAAGCGTAACTAATCTTGAACAAAGGGTTCAGATTCACTAAGAAATGAAAAAACACTATGTGGTTTTCTCATTATAAACCGCAAATAATTGCATTATTAAATTCATACATACTCTTGGAGGAGTAAATCATGAAAAAGACCAATACTTCAGCCATCGTTGCAGGCGCAATTACCACAGCTTTAGCATTCTCCCCTGTCGGGGTTGCAAATGCAGCTGACACCGAAAAATGTTTTGGTGTAGCAAAGGCAGGTAAAAATGACTGTGCGGCCGGCCCTGGCACCAGCTGTGCAGGCACATCCACCGTAGATGCTCAAGGTAATGCCTGGATGCTGGTGCTCAAGGGCAGTTGCGGAAAGATTGTTGGCGGCAGTCTGACTGAAAAATAGTCTGACCTGCTGGACCTGATATGGATACCATTAACTTGTCTGGCAGAAAGCCTGCTCCGGTACCAATACGTGCCGGGGCAGGTTTAAAGCCTCAACATTATCAATCCGTGATCGAAAACCAGCCTGATGTTGGCTGGTTTGAGATACATCCAGAAAACTACATGGGTAGAGGTGGACCGCCGTTGCGCTATCTCGAACGGATACGCCAGGATTACCCTCTCTCACTTCACAGTGTTGGCACCTCACTTGGAAGCCACATGCCTCTGGATATGTCGCATCTGAAACAGCTAAAGATTCTGGTTGATCGATTCGAACCGGGACTGGTTTCAGAGCATCTGTCATGGAGTCATGGATACGAGTGGTTTACCCATGACCTGATACCTCTGGTCTATACACCGGAAAGCTTACAGCTGATGGTTGATCATATTGAGCAGGTACAGGATTTTCTTCAAAGACAAATCCTGATAGAAAACCCATCCACCTATCTGCAGTTTAAAGAGAGTGAAATACCAGAACAGGTATTTTATGTAGAAGCGGCAAAACGCAGTGGCGCAGGCCTGTTATTGGATATCAATAATGTGTTTGTCTCCTGTGAGAATCATGGTTGGAGTAGTGAGGCCTATCTGGCAGATGTACCGATGGAGTTGGTTGGGGAGATTCATCTTTCTGGACATTCGATCCAGCAACTTGAGGGGGAGACCTTAAGAATAGATGACCATGGTTCGCCGGTTTGTTCAGAGGTGTGGACGCTCTACCAACAATTCATAGCACGTCATGGCTTGGCGCCCACTTTAATCGAATGGGACAATAACATCCCTGAGTTACCCGGCTTGCTTCAGGAAGTGACAGCAGCACAGAGTTTAATGGATGCTGTCGTCAACGAGGAGGTTAAAGATGTCGTTGTTGGCTGAGTTGCAGAGAAGCTTCTGTGACGCGCTGCGTACATCGGAGCCACCAGATCCAGCCTTGTTGGATAGACTACCCAACGATGGCTTAGCACTGCAAAGATTTCAGGTCTATCGAAACAATTTTATTGTTTTAAATGGTGACGCCGTTGCTGATATGTTCCCGGTCATTAAACGATTGGTGGGAGATGAAGCATTTCGTATGTTAGCAACAGCCTATGTACGTAAACATCCACCAATGGAACGTATACTGCTTTTGTATGGGGAAGCCTTTCCTGACTTTCTGCAATCGATTCCAGAATTATCAGGCCTCTCTTACCTGGCTGATGTTGCTCGATTGGAGTTTGCATGGACAGCGGCTTACCACGCAGCTGATGCTGAAGCACTTCAAGTGCAGCAGATTTCTGGTTTGGATGATAGTGACTTTTCGTCCCTTAGGCTCAGACCCCATCCTTCTATTCAGTTTCTTGAATCCGAATACCCCGTTTATCGTATCTGGGAGACCAATCAATCTGATGATCAGGATGAACAGGTCTCTCTGGACGAAGGGCCTTCTCGGTTGGTCGTGATTCGTCCCGAAATGGAAGTTGAGGTACGCGAAGTTAGTACTGGAGAATTTTTATTCCTGAAACACCTCCACGCCTCAACAACAGTGGGTGAAGCTTACGAACACACCGTTCAGGTTGAACCTGAATTTGATTTGCAGGCCTTTTTTCAACGCCGTTTATTAGATGGGACGTTCTGCAGTCTTTAGAGTATTTTCGAACATTCAAACTATAGATATTTAAAATATGAAAACAATAATCAACGGCCTGATATCCCTTTTTGACTTTATCGCCAAGTTTATACCTGACTGGTTGATTTCACTTATGGCGAGAGGCGCGGTCGCCTATACATTTTGGTCATCTGGCAGGTCGAAGGTATCTGGGATACTCGACATCTCCGAGTCGACCTATCTGTTATTTGAACATGAATATGATGTTCCCCTGATCCCCTTCCAGATTGCGGCACATATGGCGACCTATGCGGAACACCTGTTTCCTATCCTGCTGGTGTTCGGTCTATTTACCCGATTTGCTGCGCTATCCTTATTAATGATGACCGCGGTAATCCAAATCTTTGTCTACCCGGAGGCTTGGAATGTCCATATGTGGTGGGCTGTTGCTTTGCTGTTCCTGCTTCGGCATGGTGGCGGTAAGGTTTCCCTCGACCAATTGTTGTGGAAGAGATGATTGTGGGGTTCTGTTAGCCTGGCCTTTAGGCAGAAGTCAGCTACTGGTCGGCACTATTTAACCCTAATAAAATGTAGGTTATGGTTGATCTACTGCCCGACCAGGCCGAACTATGCTCAGGTTACGAAAAATTTTATGCATCTATCCTTTGACCTTATATACCAGACCCCTTATACTCCTCCCTCCTTACTGGTTAGGCTCGTATAGGGGTACCGGGAAACCGGCATGCAGCTTACCGGAAACAGTCAGATTCGCACCATTGTAGTGCTCCAATTTGGGGCATCGGTTATTATCGGTCTGGGATTGCTGTTTTTCGGTAAAACTATTGCATTGTCAGGCTTTATTGGTGCTGTTATCGCCGCGATAGCGAATGGCTATTTCGCTCTCAGGTCTTTTGCACACTACCGTGCGCAGGAGCCGGAGAAGATAGCCGGGCGCATGTTCGGTGCTGAAATCCAGAAGATGATAATGACAGGTTTGTTGTTCGGGTTGACAATTGTCACCTTCGAATCGGTCAATATCGGTTTATTATTGGCCTGCTATCTGATCGTACAAGTAGCAGTTCCAGTTATCGTATTGATTTTTAGAGACAGAAAGTTTTCATAGGTATAGGAAAAATGGCCGGCGACGCCCTTACCTCTAGTGAGTACATCAAACATCACTTGACCAATCTAACCTTTGGTCAGCACTCCGACGGCAGTTGGGGCGTGGCGCATAGCGCTGCTGAAGCAAAGGAGATGGGTTTCTGGGCTATTCACCTGGATACCATGTTCTGGTCAATATTCCTGGGTGCGCTGTTCCTCTACTTTTTCTCTAAAGCGGCAAAGACTGCAACCCAGGGGGTTCCCGACGGCTTGCAGAATTTTGTTGAGTGGATTGTCGAGTTTATCGACACCAGCGTGAGAGGCTCCTTCTCCGCGAGAAATTCCCTGGTTGCGCCCCTGGCGTTGACTATTTTTGTTTGGATCTTCCTTCAGAACTTAATGGATCTGGTCCCGGTTGATGTGATTCCTTTCATCAGCGGACTGTTGGGCATTCATTTTATGAAGGTCGTCCCCTCCACCGACCCGAACGCGACTTTTGGCATGGCCATTGGGGTGTTTCTGCTGGTGCTGTTCTACAGCATCAAGATAAAGGGAGTTGGTGGCTTTGTAGGGGAGTTGACCCTTCAGCCCTTCTCTGCCAAGAATCCAGTTGTCAATCTTCTATTCATTCCAGTTAATTTTATACTTGAGTTTGTCAGTTTGATTGCCAAACCTATTTCACTTGCCCTGCGACTGTTCGGTAACATGTACGCT
The DNA here is from genome assembly GCF_058244645.1 of Candidatus Thiodiazotropha sp. AKAK3. NCBI lineage: Bacteria > Pseudomonadati > Pseudomonadota > Gammaproteobacteria > Chromatiales > Sedimenticolaceae > Candidatus Thiodiazotropha > Candidatus Thiodiazotropha sp. AKAK3. The sequence goes on along the minus strand of NZ_JBSYOQ010000059.1, from coordinate 85,763 downwards.
GGCGAGATGATCTTTATATTGATCGCCATCATGTACAACGCCGGGTTGGTATTCGGTCTGTTTGGTGGCGTTCTACAGCTGGGATGGGCCATATTTCATATCTTGATTATCACACTGCAGGCGTTCATTTTTATGACCCTGACCATTGTGTACCTGGATATGGCACACCACGAACATTGATCACATTTTCTTAAACTATATAGTTCATTAAACGGGAGACCAATAATGGAACAAGCACTGCTGTACATTGCCGGCGCGATCATGATGGGCCTTGGCGCCCTGGGCGCGGCGGTAGGCATCGGCGTTTTGGGTGGCCGCTTTCTCGAGGGCGCTGCTCGTCAACCTGAACTCATTCCTATGTTGCGTACCCAGTTCTTCATCGTCATGGGACTGGTAGACGCCGTACCCATGATCGCTGTGGGTCTGGCCATGTACGTATTGTTCGCTGTAGCTTAAAAGCTTTGAGCGAACTCTCTCTCATCTCGTCCAACGAGAGGTAATTCCGGGATGAACATCAATCTGACTCTTATAGGTCAGCTGCTCTCTTTCGCGGTGTTCGTGTGGTTCACCATGAAGTATGTCTGGACCCCGATTATGGGAGCGCTGGAAACCCGTAAAAAGGAGATAGCCGACGGACTGGCGGCAGCTGAACGAGGCCAGCACGAGCAGGAGCTGGCAAAGGAACGCGCCAAAGATGTGCTGCATGAAGCTAAAGCCCAAGCTGCTGAAATCGTAGCTCAGGCACAGAAACGTGCGGCAGAAATTGTCGATGAGTCCAAAGGTACTGCCCGTGTGGAAGGTGATCGTATTATCACTGCTGCACAGGCTGAAATCGAGCAGGAGACCAATCGCGCACGTGAACATCTGCGTGAGAAAGTTGGGCTCTTGGCTGTGGCTGGTGCTGAAAAGATTCTCAAAAAAGAGATCGGCGCCGACGCACACCAGGATATCGTCGCGGCCTTGGCCGAAGAGATTTAGGGCAAAATTATGGCCGGTGAAGCTACCACAATCGCCCGCCCCTACGCGGAAGCGGTGTTTGCACATGCCGATGAGAAAGGTAACCTCGAGCTTTGGCAAGAGATGCTTAACTTTCTATCGACCGTCGTTGAAGATGAAACGGTTTCTAAGGTTGTTAGAAATCCGCTAGTCGATCAGCAGGCAATGACCGATCTGCTGCTGGAGATTGCCGGCGGTCGGATAAATGAAGAGGGAGGTAATCTGATCAGGCTCCTGGTTCAGAACCGCCGTCTTCAGGTTCTGCCTGAGATCAACGTACTCTTCGATGAGCTTAAAGCGGAAAAGGAGAAGGTGATGAGTGTCCATGTCACCTCTGCTTATGCGCTCAAGCCCGCGCAGGAAAAACTCATTGCTGAAGCCTTAAAGGCGAAGTTGGGACGCAATATCACTATTACCAGCGAGAAGGACACTGACCTTATTGGCGGTGTACATATTCGCGCTGGAGATATGGTGATCGACGGTTCCGTCCGTGGAAAACTTCAGCAACTGGCTAACGAATTGGGAATCTAAGCGAGAAGCCATCATGCAACTCAATCCATCCGAGATCAGTGAACTGATCAAAAGTAAGATCGAAAAATTCGATCTAAAGACCGAAGCCCGTAACGAGGGTACGATCATCAGTCTGACTGATGGTATCGCCCGCATCCACGGACTCGAAGACGCCATGTCTTACGAGATGTTGGAATTTCCGGGAAACACATTTGGGCTGGCGCTCAACCTTGAGCGTGATTCAGTCGGCGCTGTGGTGCTGGGTGATTACAAGCACCTGACTGAGGGCGATGCGGTAAAATGTACCGGTCGTGTACTCGAAGTGCCAGTTGGTGAAAGTATGCTGGGACGTGTGGTCGATTCCTTGGGTACCCCCCTTGACGGAAAAGGCGACATTAAAGCGGAAGGCTCTTCACCAATTGAAAAGGTGGCGCCTGGGGTTATCGAGCGTAAGTCGGTTGATCAACCGGTTCAGACCGGTATCAAGTCTATCGACGCTATGGTCCCGGTCGGGCGTGGTCAGCGCGAGTTGATCATTGGCGATCGTCAGACTGGTAAGTCTGCTGTTGCCATCGATGCAATCATCAATCAGAAAGGCACCGGCGTAAAATGTATCTACGTTGCGGTTGGCCAGAAGAACTCCACTATTGCACAGGTTGTTCGTAAGCTCGAAGAGCATGATGCCATGGCACACACCATCATCGTTGCTGCGCCAGCTGCGGATTCTGCCGCGATGCAGTTCATCGCCCCCTACTCCGGTTGCACCATGGGTGAATATTTCCGTGACAAGGGCGAAGATGCGTTGATCATCTATGATGATCTGACCAAGCAGGCATGGGCTTACCGTCAGGTATCTCTGTTGCTGCGACGTCCACCAGGTCGTGAAGCCTACCCAGGTGACGTCTTCTATCTGCATTCCCGTCTTCTGGAACGTGCTGCCCGAGTCAATGCCGACTATGTCGAGAAAAAGACAGGCGGTAAGGTCAAGGGTCAAACCGGTTCACTGACCGCATTGCCGATCATTGAAACCCAGGCTGGTGACGTATCAGCATTCGTACCCACCAATGTAATTTCGATCACCGACGGTCAGATCTTCCTTGAGGCGGATCTATTCAACGCCGGTATCCGTCCGGCCATCAACGCCGGTCTTTCAGTATCCCGTGTTGGTGGTGCTGCACAGACGAAGATCATCAAGAAGTTGGGTGGCGGTGTTCGTTTGGCACTGGCTCAATATCGTGAATTGGCTGCTTTCTCACAGTTTGCATCTGATCTCGATGAAGCGACTCGTAAGCAACTGGAACGTGGTGAGCGGGTAACTGAGCTGATGAAGCAGGCACAATACACGCCACTATCCGTGGCCGGTATGGGTGTCTCGCTGTTCGCCGCGAATGAGGGCTACCTGGATGACGTCGATGCGACAAAAATTGTTGACTTCGAATCATCACTGCAAGGTTATATGAAGAGTAACCAGAAAGAGCTGATGGACAAGATCGATGAGTCCGGCGACTACAATGCCGAAATCGAACAAGCCCTTCACGATGCTCTCAAGGACTTCAAGGCTAACCATACTTGGTAGACGTCAGGCAATCACGATATAGGGTTTAAGCAATGGCGGGTGCAAAAGAGATCCGGACACAGATCGGCAGTATCAAGAATACTAGCAAGATCACAAAGGCTATGGAGATGGTGGCCGCATCTAAGATGCGTAAGGCGCAGAACCGTATGACGGCGACGCGTCCCTATGCTGAAAAGATGCGTAATGTAATTGGTCACCTTTTCCATGCGCATCCGGAGTACAAGCACACCTTCATGATCGAGCGTGAAGTGAAGCGGGTTGGTTATATTATCGTCTCATCAGACCGTGGTCTGTGTGGCGGTTTGAACAGCAATCTGTTTCGCAGGCTGATCAAGGAGTTGAAGGGGTATCACGACACTGGTGTAGAAGTTGATTTCTGCACCATCGGTAATAAGGCTCTGGGCTTCTTCGGACGTTTCGGCGGCAATATTGTCAGTCAATCAACCCAACTGGGTGACATGCCTCATATCGAAGATCTTATCGGTACTGTCAAAGTCATGCTAGATGCATATGCTGAAGGCAAGATTGACCGCATCTATATTGCGTACAACAACTTCGTCAACACCATGACGCAGAGTCCGACTTTCGAACAGCTTGTCCCGATTGCCTCCAACATGGAGGAAGAGCTCAAGCATCACTGGGACTACATCTACGAGCCGGATTCGAAAGAGGTTCTCGATAACCTGCTAGGTCGATATGTCGAATCACTGGTCTATCAAGCTGTGGTTGAAAATGGCGCTTGCGAACAGTCAGCCAGAATGGTCGCCATGAAGTCTGCATCCGATAATGCTAAGAGCCTGATCGATGAACTGCAGCTGATCTACAACAAAGCCCGTCAGGCAGCGATCACGCAGGAGATCTCGGAAATCGTGGGTGGTGCGGCGGCTGTCTGATGACAGGGCCAGTTACAGAATTGAATTTTTTATTTTTTTGAGAGTCGCCTCGAGCGGCAAGAGGAACCAGAAATGAGTTCGGGCAAAGTAGTTGAAATCATCGGCGCTGTGGTGGATGTACAATTTCCCCGTGGCGAGATGCCTAAGGTCTACGAGGCACTGAAGATCGACGAGGCGGATCTCACCCTGGAAGTTCAGCAGCAACTGGGTGACGGTGTGGCAAGGGCCATCGCCATGGGTTCGACCGACGGACTTAAGCGCGGTGTAACCGTCGAAGCCACCGGTTCGCCGATCCGTATACCTGTTGGACAAGGTACACTGGGTCGCATCATGGATGTACTGGGTAACCCGGTTGACGAAGCAGGCGATGTCAAAGCAGACAAGCTGATGCCGATCCATCGTCAAGCGCCAAAGCTTGAAGATCAGGCCTCTACAACAGAGATTCTCGAAACAGGTATCAAGGTAATCGATCTGATCATGCCCATCGCCAAGGGCGGTAAGATCGGCTTGTTCGGCGGCGCCGGCGTAGGCAAGACCGTTACCCTGATGGAACTGATTCGTAACATCGCGGTAGAGCACTCTGGCTTCTCAGTATTCGCAGGTGTCGGTGAGCGTACTCGTGAAGGTAATGACTTCTACCACGAAATGGCAGAAGGTGGCGTACTAGATAAAGTAGCCCTGGTTTACGGTCAGATGAACGAGCCTCCTGGCAACCGTCTTCGTGTTGCGTTGACTGGTTTGACCATCGCTGAGAACTTCCGTGATGAAGGTCGTGACGTTTTGATGTTCGTTGATAACATCTATCGTTATACCCTGGCGGGCACCGAGGTATCAGCACTTCTGGGACGTATGCCTTCAGCGGTAGGTTATCAGCCAACCCTGGCTGAAGAGATGGGTGCTCTGCAAGAGCGTATCACCTCCACAAAGACCGGTTCGATCACCTCATTTCAGGCGGTATACGTACCAGCTGATGACTTGACCGATCCATCACCAGCTACCACCTTTGCTCATCTGGACGCGACCCTGGTACTTTCCCGTCAGATTGCTGAGTTGGGTATCTACCCTGCGGTTGATCCACTCGATTCCACATCCAGAATCCTTGATCCGAATGTCGTGGGTCAGGAGCACTACAGTGTTGCACGGAATGTGCAGGGAACCCTGCAGCGCTACAAAGAGTTGAAGGATATCATCGCCATCCTGGGTATGGACGAGCTATCTGAAGAAGATAAACTGGTTGTACAGCGGGCTCGTAAGGTCCAACGTTTTCTGTCCCAGCCCTTCTTCGTGGCGGAAGTATTCACCGGCTCACCCGGTAAGTACGTCTCGTTGAAAGACACCATTTCCGGATTCAAGGCAATTGTTGAGGGCGAGTATGATCACTTGCCTGAGCAGGCTTTCTACATGGTCGGCGGTATCGATGAAGCAGCCGAGCAAGGCGGGAAGGGCTAAGAGCCCGGGAGATAGAAGATGGCCATGACCATTCATGTGGACATCGTTAGTGCCGAGGGTGAGATCTTCAGCGGTGTAGCTGAGATGGTCTATGCACCGGCTGTTATGGGTGAGGTTGGTATCGCACCACGCCACACCCCGCTGGTCACTCAGTTGAAACCAGGTGAAGTTAGAGTTGACACCGGTAGCGGCAAGGATATGCAACATTTCTACGTCTCTGGTGGCATCCTCGAAGTTCAACCGCATATGATAACTGTTTTGGCGGATACCGCCATTCGTGCTTCTGATCTTGATGAAGCGGCTGCTCAGGAAGCTAAACGTCGGGCCGAAGAGGCCATGTCTGATCGTAGTGCAGAATTCGAATATGCCAAAGCTCAGTCTGAGCTGGCAGAAGCGGTTGCACAGCTGCGTGCCATCGAAAGAATTCGCAAAGGCAAGCGCGGTTAAATCCCCTCATCATGAATGGGCCTGAGCAATCAGGCCCACTACCCCACCTAATATGTCAAAAGAAGTTATACAAACCGGTAAGTTCGTTTCGCTGACCTACGCGATTCTGGACAAAGATGGGAATGTACTTGAACAGAGCGATCTTCCCGTCAGTTACATCCACGGTGGTGAAACAGAGTTGATTGGCGGCATGGATCGCGCAGTAGCCGGTAAAGCTCAGGGTGAAGAGGTCACTATGACTATCGCACCTGAGGATGGCTTTGGTGACTATGACCCGAATTTAACCTTTACCGATGATCTTGAGAATGTCCCCCCTGAGTTTCGTCAACTCGGTGCTGAGGTGCAGATGCAGAACGAAGCAGGGGATGTGAAGAGTTTCTACGTGACCAAGATAGAGAATGGAAGCCTGACAGTCGATGGAAACCACCCTTTGGCGGGTAAATCTCTTAAGGTCAGAGTCAAAATTCTTGAGGTGCGTGACGCCACGCCTGAAGATGCCATGCAAGTGGGTATGCCGGGTCAATCTCATACCCTAAATTAAACCACCATCGGAATCAGGGAAGATTTCGCGTTACACCATAAATCCAAGTTTTAAGTTTCCTTTGACTGTTGTACGCTGAGTGCCTGAAAGATTCGCGCTACTGGCGACTTCAGCAGCGGTATTATTTTTTTTAGGTTTAACTGACTAGGGGGATAAAGGATGCATCTTGGTGCGCTGATTCTAGCTGCAGGGGAAGGGACGCGTATGCGCTCCAAGCTTCCTAAAGTACTGCATTCACTCGCGGGAAAGCCTCTACTTTCCCATGTCATCGAAACCACTCGCAACATCCATCCTGAGGAGATCTCTGTAATCTATGGCCATGGTGGTGAGGAGGTCCTTACACGCCTGGCAGCAGATGACCTGAATTGGATCGAGCAGCAAGAACGGCTGGGAACAGGCCACGCGGTGATACAGGCCTTACCCCACCTGCAGCGCGTGGATCAAGTACTTATTCTCTATGGAGACGTACCGCTGATCAGTGGACCTACCCTGGTCAGCCTGTTGAGTTGCCTGCATACCAGTGATCTCGCGCTTCTGACTGTCGACCTGGAAGATCCAAGCGGCTATGGACGAATTGTACGTGATAGAAATGACCACATTTCCCGCATCGTCGAACAGAAAGATGCCACTTCAAGAGAGTTGGAAATCACAGAGATCAACACCGGCATTATGGCAGTCAATAGAGCTAAACTCGAAACCTGGCTATCCCGAATCGATAACAACAATGCCCAGAATGAGTATTATCTGACCGATATCATCGCTTTGGCAGTCGAGGATGGGGTGAACATACAAGCTGTTCATCCACACAGCGAAGAAGAGGTGATGGGGGTTAATGATCGCAAACAACTCGCCTATCTCGAGCGTTTTTATCACAGAAACAAGGCAGATGAGTTAATGCAGTCCGGTGTTACCCTGGCTGATCCGGCACGAATCGACATTCGAGGCGTATTGAAGACAGGGCAGGATGTCTATATCGACTGTAATGCAATTTTTGAAGGGCATGTAAGCCTTGCTGATGGCGTCACTATTGGCCCAAATGTACTACTGAAGAACTGCACAATAGGCGCAGACACCCAGGTGTTCGCCAACAGTGTTATCGAAGATGCAGCTATTGGTGAAGCATGCCGTATCGGTCCTTTTGCCCGTGTTCGCCCAGAGAGTGAAATCGCGAACCAGGTACATATCGGTAACTTTGTTGAAATAAAAAAGAGCCAGGTTGCAGATGGCAGTAAGATCAACCATCTTAGTTATGTGGGTGATAGTGATATTGGTTCAAAAGTGAACATCGGCGCAGGTACCATAACCTGCAACTACGATGGTGCGAATAAATTTCGTACCACCATCGGCGATGGTGCATTCATCGGATCAGATACACAGTTGGTAGCACCGGTTACCGTCGGTAAAGGGGCAACCATAGGGGCAGGTTCAACGATTACCAAAGATGCACCTTCAGATCAGTTGACACTCAGCCGCTCAAAACAGTTAAGCCTGGAAGGTTGGACAAGGCCGGTTAAAAAACCAAAAGTTTAAATAGGAATTGGAGAATTCGTTATGTGTGGCATTGTTGGTGGTATAGCGCATAGGGACGTGGTTCCGGTCCTGATGGAAGGGTTAAAGCGTCTGGAGTATCGCGGTTATGACTCAGCCGGTGTTGCCGTGCTCGATGATCATCAGCATCTGCAACGGATTCGTTCTGTAGGAAAGGTCGCCAGTCTCAAGGGGTTGATCGATCAGGCCGAGTTGCAAAGTAAATTAGGTATCGCCCACACCCGTTGGGCAACCCATGGCATGCCATCTGAGCGAAACGCTCATCCACACATGAGTGGAGAGAGCGTCGCGATTGTGCATAACGGTATTATTGAAAACTATGCCGACCTCAGAGAAGAGCTCACTGCAAAGGGCTTTATCTTTACCTCAGAGACCGATACTGAAGTAATCGCCCATCTACTCGCCGATATCCTCAAGCAGGTACCAGACATCGTAAAGGCAGTACGCGTAGCCTCAAAGAAACTCGTTGGTGCTTATGCCCTTGCCGTGGTCAGTCCGGAAGATCCTGATCAGATGGTGGTCATCCGCGCAGGCAGCCCGCTGGTGATCGGTCTTGGTGAAGATGGAAACTACATCGCTTCTGATGTCTTTGCACTGCTACCCGTTACCCAGCAGTTTATCTTTCTCGAAGAAGGCGACTTAGCCCATATTTCATCGGATAAAGTCTCCATATTTGATTCTAATGACAACCCGGCAGAGCGTGAAGTCCGCACCTCGCAGGTCTCATCGGAAAAGGCAGAGAAAGGCCCCTACCGTCACTACATGCTGAAGGAGATTTTCGAACAGCCGGCAGTCATTGCTGAGACCCTGGAAGGGCGCATCCACAAGGGACGATTACTGGAAGAGTCGTTTGGTCACGAAGCCAAAACGCTGCTCGATAAGACCAAGAATGTACATATCGTAGCCTGTGGAACCAGCTACCATGCAGGACTGGTTGCCCGATACTGGTTGGAAGAGATTGGCATTCACTGCAGTGTCGAAGTCGCTAGTGAGTTTCGCTATCGTGAAGTGGTCGTACCTGAAGATACTCTCTTCGTTACCATCACCCAGTCAGGTGAAACCGCCGATACATTGGCAGCGCTACGAGGCTCAAAATCAAAAGGTTATCTGGGTAGTCTGGTTATCTGTAATGTTCCGGAGAGCTCACTGGTGCGTGAATCCAATGTAGCACTGATGACTCGTGCCGGGCCAGAGATCGGTGTAGCGTCAACCAAGGCATTTACAACCCAATTGGTAGCTTTGAGGTTACTCACCCTGGCGTTGGCAAAGCGTCGTGGCATGACAGTAGAGAGGGAGCAGCAACTGGTCAATGAGCTTCATGCCCTGCCCCGTCAGGTAGAAGTCATACTTAAATTAAACGATTCCATTAAGGAAATGGCGAACTCTTTTGCAGAACGCCACCATGCCCTGTTCCTGGGACGAGGCTGCTTCTATCCGATTGCAATGGAAGGCGCACTAAAGCTTAAAGAGATCTCTTACATCCACGCCGAAGCCTATCCTGCCGGAGAGTTAAAGCATGGCCCACTAGCACTGGTCGATGCAGAAATGCCGGTAATCTGTGCGCTACCTGATGATCCACTACTGGAAAAAGTAATTTCAAATTTACAGGAAGTAAGAGCCAGAGGTGGTGAGCTGTTCCTGTTCAGTGATCACAACGTAAAAATTGGCCTCGACCACTATCAGAATCTGACCCTCTCCGACATTTATCCTTCAACTGCGCCCATTGTTTACAGTGTGCCTCTGCAGCTACTCGCCTACCATGTGGCGATATTGAAAGGTACGGATGTGGATCAGCCGCGTAATTTGGCGAAGTCTGTAACGGTTGAATAAAGAGTATTACGGCACTCTGATAATGATGCGGTTCGTGCCTCACCACACCCTACGTTCTATTCAATGGAACACAAGACAGGTAGGGTGGGGCCCTGCCCCACCAAACGCCCCGCTGGAAATTAACAAAGACCACCTGCAATCTTCCACAGATCCATAACTAGTTCCGTAGTTAATTTTGGAGGGTAATCAGATAGAGATTAAATAATGGGTTGTTTATGGAAATGGTTAGAGTTTGATTAGCTGATTGCTTGCTTATGGTCGCATTGAAAGTAGGCCTCTTTTTTGTTGGTAATTTTTGGGTGTAGCGACTAATTGAGAACTGGCCTGAAGTAACAAATCAAAGATCAATATGTTCGAGAAAAAACTGATCAAGTAACGTGCTCAGTGCGTTGCGTTGTTGCGGATTATAGAAATGAGTTCGAACCCGCTGAATCGCGGGTAGGTGCAAATGGGGGTTGTGATTTTGGCATATCACTAAGGATGGACGTCCAAGTGCATTGGCAATGCCTAACTCAAGCAATGCATTCGGGTTCAGGTTGGTGATATCCACGACGATAAGAGAAGAGTGGCATATATCCTTCCACACAGCACGCATGATATCTGGGTCTATTCGGTTATAACCAATCATATACTTTATTTGATAACGTTCGCATGCGGCTCGGATTTCCTCCTCAGCAACTTTTGACCAGGTTCGAAAGGCGGTGACATGAAACAACTGTAGCTGTTGCTGGGGATAGCTACCCTCGAAAGCAGGTACAATTATTAAAGGCCGTTTCCGTTCAAGGCAATCAAACACACTCTCTAAAACAAGTCGCACTTTTGTCGCATCGTTGGATTCCACAACTTTATCAAGTAGGTTTTCAGTTGTGCTGTCTGTTGTAGATTTAAACCAATGTCGCGCATACTGAACTGACTGTTTGAGTGTGCTGTTCGCGATACGTCGGTGTGATCCATACAACGCTATTTGTACCGCGCTAACAATACGGTCTACATCTTTATCATTACCTTCAATGAATATCGGAGAGATATCCACATCGAAGGGAACAGGCTGTCCACGCCGTGTAGTAATAATTATTGGAACACCCAGTGTCAAAGCCCACCCTGTCTCATAGGCAACCTGTGCATTTTTTGCCGCTACACTCAGCACTATCTGCTCTTCTTCTCCTGGCTCTGGCACACTTTGCAGATCGGCCACTGATGCATCGTATTCAGAGTAATCTAAAATTGCGATAGCAGAACTCCGAAGCTGTTGCCATCGACTGTGCATGTAATCCGCTAAACCACTTCTTGTCGGTTGTTTCATAGCAAGCGTGACACAAGCTTCGTTGACCGTCTGCTGAGTTGATTTGGCCCCTGAAAAAAAGATACTGTTAGGATCCACCGCAAGTGAGGCTGTAGGAAAATCCGGATCAGCGATCATCAATAGTCGTCTACGCTCAAACTTCCGGAACTCCATAGCAGAAAGCCTTAGCCCACCCTTTTGATGACGAAGGATTTGTTCAACAGTTGTGGCTGATGCAATCATCCGAAGATCTGCCTTTATAGCTTCGCTTAATCTTTCAAGCTCCTGAGAGTCACTCTCTCCCAGATTATCGCGTAAACCAGATTCGGTGAGTCGATTGCTGAAGGCAAGGAAAAGTTGGGTGAACTGTGTGATATGAGCCGGTAGATCTTTTGCGGGAAGGTCCAATGAGCTGGTCATACGCTTTATCTGTTCAGCAACCAGCTTTTTCATCAATGCACCAGAAAGTTCATCGTCTGAAGTAAGTTCGGTAACACCCTGGTTTATCGTTCCCATCAAACCTCGAGCCTGTCGCCATGTCTGCTTTTTATCCTCAGGAACGAAGGGGCTCATTAATGCTGGTAAATCCTCCATCATGACCTTCATTACCGGAGCCAACATCTCTTCCTCAAAATTATCTGCCGTACGAATGATCAAAAAATTAAGCCTGAGACTTGCTTTTGTGAATGCAGCCCCTACATCAATACCCTCTTCAAGTTCGTCTTTCATATCTTTTCGGATTGCTTTGCATTCCATGTTCAGTTCATCAAGGGACTCTATTTCATCCATATCTTCACCAGTGATGAGTTTATTCATCCACTCCTTCAATGTGAGCATGGAGGGTTTATAATCTTCGGGAGCGTAAGGTAAGGCTGTATCTATGACACGGTTTAATGTTGCTGTGGCAATCTTGCTCTCTTCCAGGGTATCGGTGGAGAGTTGTTGAACTCGATTGATTGCTATATTCAACTGGTACTCGCTGAACCCTTCACTTGCTAACACAGATGAAAAGTCGGACAGAATCTGATCTGGAGTCAACGGATCGTCAGTTTTATCCAGGGTATTCTCTTGAGCATTAGCATTTTCAACTGTTTCTGATGGTTCACCAGATAGTTGAGGTAACAACTCCATAATAGATTGCTGAATCGATTCCAAACCGGGTCCATAGTCGGGGCGCATGAGCAGGCTGAGGCCGAAAATAATCATGACCCCATTCACTCGCGACTCTGTTTCGATGAAATCACCCAGCTGAAGAATTGTATCGGCATAAGTAATAGCCTCATCCAGCATAACACCCTTATTCTCTACAGATTGCCAAAAGCACCAGATGGCCTTTTCACGGGGATGCTCTGGAGCATCCTCTGTTATTTCACTACTCAACCAATGGAATGCTGTAAGTAGGGATATAACTCGAATGCTCGCTGCTGCGGCGAAATGTGCATCTTCTTGTGTAGGTTTTAGATCAAGATTACCAATTTCTGTCATTGCCATCTCGGCTAGATCATCTACAGAGCCACCGTTTCGAAGCCCGTCAGCAAGATGTGTGACAATTTCGATTGACGTCGTATAGACCGCACCTGGTGTGTACATTGCTCCAAGTTTTTGTTTGATCGTGTCTCGTTGAGGTATCATGGCTACACTGATTTCTTCACCACCATGCTCGATCAGGAAATCAGCAAGATGTAGAAAACCCTTCAGGTGTGTATGACGATCCTCCTCCGTCTCAACTGGAAGCGATGACATAGCCTGTACGGCTTCAGATGCATTGGAAAAATCGATACCATCACCTGCGAGTTGCGCAGTGAGTCGCCACTGAATCTCATCTATAAGGTTTTGCATATCAACAGTATCCGCTTGGTATATAACGGCAGAACATGATCAACTAAATATTAATTACGGTCGATAAAACGCAAGTCGCCCATTAAATTATCAACATTATTAACCCGGCGACTAAGTATGTAGTCTGCAGGCAGGCTTGAAACCCTGAAGACGACATACTTAGTCGCCGGGTTAATAGTAAGACAGCTATATGGGTAGTATAGCGCTATAATAGAGAAGTCCGAGACCCAGTTGTTACTATCAGTTAAGGAAGCAATTGCCTGAGTCCACTCTGGAGGAAACATGCCGACACCCAACCTTTGCCATACTTAAAATGAACAATAATATGCATTATGTGATGTTTGATATTGATGGCACTCTCGTGCGGTCGTATGACCTGGATTCATTTTTGTGTTAATCGGTAATAAATTTATACATAATCCAAGCTTTACGGACTTTAAATTAACAGATGAGTTAATGGCATCAATTGGTATAAATTAAAGGAAGGTAAGTGTCAGTCTCTATTGTCCTGTCATCAGATAGTTTTTGTACAATTAGCGGAGTATAAATGAGTAATTATACTGAGCCACATTTTACAAAATCTGCACTAATAACAATCGATGTACAGAATGATTTCACTCTGACCGGTGCGCCGGCTGAGATTGCAGGCACCCAGGAAGTGATTCCTAATATGACAAATCTATTAGAAATCTACCGCAAAAAAAGATTGCCGATAGTTCATGTTCTCCGCTTGTATTCTGCTGATGGTTCAAACGTGGACCTGTGCAGAAGAAAGACCATTGAAGAGGGAGTTACAATAGTTATCCCAGGTTCAGATGGAGCAGAGTTGGTAAATGAGTTAAAACCAGATGCCTCAATAAGATTAGATGCTGATGAGCTTATGGCAGGTAAACTACAGCAGATAGGCAACCATGAATACATGCTATACAAATCGAGGTGGGGAGCATTTTATAAAACACCACTGGAAGCCTTCTTAAGCGAACATGAAATCGATACATTGGTGTTTAGCGGTTGTAATTATCCTAACTGTCCTAGAACGAGCCTCTTCGAAGCTAGCGAAAGAGATTTTCGAGTAGTAGTTGTTAGTGATGCTATGTCGCAGCTATATTCAAAAGACAAAGATGAGTTGAAAAATATTCATGTAAGTTTGTTTGAAACGAAAGAGATCGAAAGCCTATTGGATTAACAATGGGTGCTTCCCCATCAATGCGACTTTTTTACCACAACGGCCATAAAAGTAATCAGGCTAAAAAAAGCAACTGACGGTATTCATGATCTCTTAGATCTAGTGCTTCTGACAGCAGTAGAGTGACTTCGGCTTGGCTTATCATCAAGACATTGGAAATATCAGCAGTCGATGCTTTTTCGGAGAGGCTATCCAAAAGTCGTAGATAGAGAGTGAGAAGTTGGTTGCGTTTAGATAGTGTCGGCGCGAGCACATCGCCAGATTTGACTCGATCTCTTTGCTCGATCTGTAAGCGGCGTTTTGCGTCAACAAGTTGGGGCTGCAGGGGCATACTTAAATCAAATAACAGTGCTGCCTGATGGGATGGGTCTTCGATCGCTTGACCGATTTCTAGTGTTGGCGTTTGCCAGTTGATCTCTCGCCAAACCAATCGTCCACCACCAACCGGGTCGTCATCAGTCGGGTCGGGTGGAAATTTGTAGTATCCCCAGCGAGCGCCTAAGGCGCATTCGATCAATACTCTATCTCCATCAATACGGCAGTCACTTTCCAGGCATGTTTCGGCTGGTACCCAGGCACGCTCATCCTGTTGCCAGGCTTTGACATCTCTCTGCGAAGGTTTGCCATAGCAGGCTTCAAGCGCTTGCCATGTGCTAATAAAGCTTTGCCATTGTTGCTGATACGTTGGATTTCTGCGCAAAAATTCCCAAGCCCACTGCTCTGATGAGAGTTTATGAGCAAAGAGGTATTGATCAGGAGTTCGCCAGTCGAGCATAGTGCGAGTTTACTATTTATTACTGTTTTATTTAAAAAACTTTAACCAGTTAGCATATTAGGCAGTAGAAGATCACATGAAGCTATTTTGATTCCTGTAAGATGTTCAGTGCATCCGATATTTGAGTTCATATCTAAGCAGACTTAATGGGCGCTTAGTGAAACTTAAATTAACTGGATTGATGATTTTTATTATATAGGATTGAGTTAAGGCATCCTGCTTAATCGTACAGCATTAGATATTGTATATTTTCGTATCTTGTAAGCAGCGCCGAAAGTGGTCTTATAACGGGGTTTTCTCTGAGCAGTGTATAGGTGTTCAATCAGGTTGTGTCGAAATATTTTACACAGCGTTTTGTCTGGTTAGGCTATCTCCTTGTTTGCGGGAAATAAAATCATTTGGCGTGCTATTTGCATAATTACAGGATAATTACAATAGGGAGTTTTCAAGATGAAATTCGGAATTCCACTCATAGCAGCAACAGGCCTCGCTGCGCTATTTCATATTACTTCTGCTCAAGCTATTCCTCTCTACTACTCATTCGAGGGTAGTGTTGAGACCTACCCTATATCCGATGAATCGGGATTTTTAAGCGACATCGGTTTAGCTGCTGGGGATTCTGTCTCATATACCTTTATGGTCGATAAAGATAGACAAGGTAGCCACCGCAACGAATTCGGTGATCTTGTTGAGGATCAGGATACGGTTCGCACCGGCAGTCGAGCAACAAACTATTTTGTTCACGACAGCTTTTATGTGGAGCTTGTTGAATCGTCAGTGTTTGATCTGGTGCAAGGTCTCTACCCTGACAGGGGTGATGATGAGCCTTGGATCGGCAGTGGCTATGAAAATTCCGCTTATCGCAATGGTTTGCTTGAACCGGGTTATAGTGAGGTCTCCCTGGAGGCTAACTCAGCATCCTTAGGCAGCAGCAGTATGTATGTCTATAGCGATATGACTAGCTGGTTAGTTGGCAGTACTATCTCGGCTGATAACTCAACTAATCTATATGGCAGTCAAGCAGGTGATAGTTCTACCTTCCGCTCTCGACTGACCCTCACTGGAATTTCTGAGGGCAACCCGGCCAATCAAGATCGCTCATTGGTTTCAGGTATTTCGGGCGGCGCAGATGACGAAGAAGGGACCATTATTCACGAAGTGCCAGAACCCTCGACTTTTTTACTTCTTGGGCTGGGTCTGCTGAGTATTGGTGCTGGTCGATTCAAAAAACTGGGACGTTCCTAACACCTTAGGCGAGGCTCTTTGCAGCATTTTCTCTGCTGCAAAGAGCGTCCTAAATTGTGGTTAAGTCCTAAATCAAGCTTCTTTCCCGCAGAAGCTTTCTGATTCCTCTCAGGCAGACGGTTAATCAGTTTTTCGTGGCGTTTTTTAACCCGCCATCAACATCGCTTCAGCATGTGCGATTTTCTCGTCTGCTTTATCGAGAATCTTCAAGCTCAGCTTGGGAGTCAGCTCACCCAGGTTGAGACGATTAAAAGAGGGTGCCTGATCCAGGGTAGGGATATCCTTCATTTGAGGTGTACCTATGAAACTGTGTAGCTGGGCAACGATAACCAGGTCAGCATAGTCGGCCTCCCCCTCTATCTCCCTCTGCCAGTTTTCGGCCTCTTGAGTTACCTCTATCAGATCTTCAATGAAGCCCCAGTTGCGTAAAATCACGCTGCCTATTCTTCCACGCATGTCTTTCATTACCTGATCCAGTTTTTCTGAATCATTGGCGACTTCAGGATAGCGCTCAGCATAGCTGAGGATTGCAACATTACCGATGTCATGCAGCAGTCCTGCGAGCAGCGCATGCTCCGGGTTAAACTGCTTGGTGACTTTAGCAAGGATAAAGCAGACCGCGCTGACCTTGACGCTATGCAGCCAAAGGTCACGCATATGCTCCTTTAACATGCTGGAGCGTGTATTGAAGAGTTCTCTGAGCGCGAAAGTCAGGACTAGCTTATGCGTGGTGTCTGCGCCAAGTCTGACAATAGCGGCAGCACAGGAATCGACTGGTGTCACGCCAGCGTAGAGAGGGCTGTTCGCTGCACGTATCAATTTGGTCGTGATTGCCGGGTCGGTCTGTACGATTTCTGCCAGTTTGCGTGCATTGGTGGTTTCATCGCGCATCGCTCTGCCAACGCGTACCGCAACATCGGGAAGACTGGGCAGAACCAGTTTATCCTGGTCAAGATCAGTGATCAGAGCTTCCATGAGGGCGCTTTCGGCACCGTCTTTATCATAAGGTTGAGTGTCGACATCGATTTCTGTCGCTGTTATCCCCTCTCCCTCATTCAGCAATCCTTTTATCAAAGCGTTATCCACCATCAGGTAATCTACAGGTGTGATGGCCTCTACGCCGTAGCGTCGTGGAATCAAGTTGGCTATTGGGTTTTTGGCCTGGGGGGTCTCTCCGCTGATTTCACTGACTCGTCCATCCTCTGAGTGAAGGCGAACCCGGCCTTTGAGCAGGTAGAGACTGAATTCCGTGGTATCGCCCTGTTGCAGGATAATCAGTCCTTTGCCTGCTGAGTAGATCTTGAGTGAACGCCCAAGCAGTTCGAGTTGGACATCATTGAGATTATGCAGTGGATTAAAGTTTTTTAGTAACTCGGGATCAGGGTTTGTCATTTTTTCTTCACTCATAATTCCATTACTGATGATCAACAGCCACACTTGTTGGCTGGTGGCTGATTCATCTGGAGTGTACCTACCAGTTGATCGACAGAAGATAACTGATGTTGTTCAAGATATTTGATGATGCCAGCGTTGATCGATTTACATACCAGTGGATCGTAAAAGAGTGCTGTACCTATACCGATAGCACTAGCGCCAGCAATTATAAATTCCAGGGCATCCTCTGCTGTAGTGATGCCACCTTGTCCGATGATGGGGATCTGGTGCTCCCTGCAGACCTGATAGACCTGATGCACCTTGAGCAGGGCAACGGGCTTGATCGCCGGGCCTGAGAGACCACCCTGGTTGTTACCAATGATTGGGCTTCGGCTCTGAATGTCGATGGCCATCCCCATCAGGGTGTTTATCACCGAAAATGCATCACTGCCTGCTTCAATGCAGCCTTTGGCATTACCAGCAATGTCAGTTTGGTTGGGTGAGAGTTTGGTGATCAGGGGTTTGTCGGTGGCTTTGCGGCAGGTTTCCACGACCCGGGCGGACATTTGAGGATCATTACCGAAGGCAACCCCTCCCTCTTTGACATTTGGGCAGGAGATGTTGATTTCAATGGCGTCGATTGGTGAATCATCGAAGCGACGTGTCACCTCATAATACTCTTCCACACTGGAGCCTGAGACGTTGGCTATGAAGCGGGTTTCTGTAAAGTCGAGGCTCGGTAGAATCTTATTGACGACATGATCCACACCGGGATTCTGGAGGCCAATGGCATTCAACATGCCTTGAGATGTTTCGTAGACTCGGTGCGGCTGGTTGCCCATGCGAGCTTCCTGAGTGGTTCCCTTTAGGCAGACGGCGCCCACGTCGCGATTGCTAAAACCATTGACCCTTGTGTACTCTTCACCAAATCCAACACATCCGGAAAGAAGAACAATGGGGCTATTGAACGACATACCACAAAATTCGGTATTTAAAATTGGAGGGCTGTTGCTGCTCATGAACCTTTTCAAAATCTTCGGTTAGGGGTGTGGGATGTTCCATATCGTTCTATTAGAACCGGAGATCCCGCCAAACACAGGTAATATCATACGCCTGTGTGCCAATAGTGGCAGCAAATTGCATTTGATTCATCCCCTGGGCTTCAAGCTGGATGATAAACGTTTACGGCGAGCAGGTCTCGATTATCATGAATGGGCCGATGTTGGGGAATATAATTCATTAGATGACTTTTTGAGTCAGGTGGCGCCAAAGCATCTCTATGGCTGCACCACCAAAGGAAAACGAAGCTATGCAGATGTGAGTTTCACCCCTGGAGATGCCCTGTTGTTTGGCCCTGAGAGCCGGGGATTACCAGCGCAGTTGCTTGCAGAATTGGATCCTGAGCAGCGCATTCGAATCCCCATGAAGCCTGAGAGTCGAAGTCTCAACCTGTCGAATGCGGTGGCTCTGATACTTTATGAGGCCTGGCGCCAGTGCGATTTTGTCGGTGGAGAGTGAGGGCGCTATAAGCCTTCAGCTTTCTGTCTTCTATCCAGCAGATTATGCACCGCTGTTTTAGGATCAAGCCCTTCATGAAGCACCCGGTAGACCTGCTCTGAGATCGGCATTTCAACCTGATGACGCTTTGCCAGGGCATACACCTCTTTCGCAGTGTTGACCCCTTCTACCTCCTGACCGATGGCAGTGAGTGCGCTTTCGAGTGAGAGGCCCTCCGATAATGCAAGTCCCATACGGCGGTTACGGGATTGGTTGTCAGTACAGGTCAGCAGTAGATCGCCCAGTCCTGCAAGTCCCATGAAAGTCTCTTGCTCTCCACCGAGCTTGAGGCCCAGGCGCATGATCTCTGTGAGTCCACGGGTAATCAACGCAGAACGGGTATTGGCGCCAAACCCAAGGCCATCAGCGATACCAGCAGCGATCGCCAGTACATTCTTACACGCCCCACCCACCTGCACACCGACAATGTCGCTGCTGGTGTAGGCACGGAACCAGGGTGTGTGTAGCCGTTCGGCCAACTTTTCAGCATGTTCGGGGGTTGTTGCCGCCACTGTAATCGCAGTGGGTAAACCACGAGCCACTTCCCCGGCGAAGGTGGGGCCTGATATGACGGCAAGATCTCTACCCGGCAGATTTTCTGCTGCCACATCGCTCAGAAGACGCTGGGACCCTGGTTCAAAGCCCTTGGTTGCCCAGGCAATGCCGGGATTGCCGTCAAGTAGTGGCTCGATGGCTTTGGTGACACTACTAAAGGCGTGGCTAGGTACAGCGATAACCACCTCTGAAGCCTGATACAGAGCTTGCTTGAGGTCAGCTTCCAGAGTGAGGGTGTCGGGAAAAGAGAGGCCAGGGAGAAACTGTCGGTTCTCCCTGGCTTCCGCGAGGGCATCGACTTCGGCTTTAAGGTGACCCCAAAGCCTGACCGGTTGCCCTTCGCTGCTGAGCAATATAGCGAGTGCGGTTCCCCATGACCCTGCACCAAGAACCGCAACGGCTTTTTCGCCAGGCTGACTCATTAATGCTGGTTTTGGCTGGAAGCCTCTTCCTGAGCCTTTTTAGCACGCTCTTGCTGGTGCTGGGCATAGATCATGTCGAAATTGACCGGCTGCAATACCATTTGAGGGAAGCTGCCTTTCATGATCAGGTCAGAGATAACTTCACGAATATAGGGAAACAACTGATTCGGGCAGAAAGCGCCGAGTAGTGGGCCCATCTCTTGCTCCGGAAAGCCTTTGGCGCTGAAAATACCCGCCTGTTTGACTTCAGCCAGATAGGCGGTCTGCTCACCGAGTTTGGTGGTGACCGTGACCGTCAGGGTGACTTCAAATACATCGTCGGAGAGTTTGTTGACTTCAGTATTCAGGTTGACCCCGGTTTCCGGCTTCCACTCTTGTTGGAAAACGGCGGGTGAATTGGGAGTCTCAAACGAGATGTCCTTGGTATAGATTCTCTGAATAGCGAATTCACGATTCTGCTCTTCTTGCTTGGCTTCGGTCATGTTGGCTTCCTGATGGGGTGAGACTATTTCTTCTTACGGGTGACTGGTAGATTGGCGCTCTGCCAGGCGAGTATACCGCCTTTCAGATTAAACACCTCTTCATACCCGGCCTTTTTCAATTGCTGACAAGCGCTTGAGGATTGGGCGCCGGAGCGGCAACTGACAATAATGGGTTTGTCTTTGTGCTTGCTGAGCACGCCCATCTGGCTGGCAAAGCCGTTGCTGGGTATATTTATCGCGTTGATTATGTGACCTTTGTTGTAATCCGATGCTGGTCTGACATCAACGACAACCGCCTCCTTTCTATTGATTAGATCAGTTGCGGCACTGGGATCCAGGGCATTTTTTTCCCCGGTAGCCATGTTGAAGACCAATACGCCCGCGACCAGATTAAAGGTCAGGACGAGTATCCAGTGATTCATCGCAAATTCGATGAGTTGTTCCATTCGGCGCCTCGTGTGCAGCAGTTTGTTCTACAGGGGGCGGAGTTTATACCAGCGGGAGCTAATGTTTAAGGGCTGAGTGGGTGTTGAGGCAAAAAATAGCTCTGGCTAAGCTGAAACAGAGCCAGAAATTTGCTCTTGAGACCTCAGGTCGCTGTCAGCGACCGTGATCAGAGAGGTCTCTTATGCGGAATGGGTGCAGAAGACTTCCCGCATCATGCCGATCAATTTCAGGGTGCGAAAATCGCTGACTCGATAGTAGACCCTGTTGGCATCTTTTCGAGAGGCGAGTATGCCCTTATCACGCAGAATGGCGAGATGCTGGGAGATGTTGCTCTGGGAGGTTCCAACCTGCTCAACAATTTCCTGTACACTGACTTCCTGACTGCCAAGGGTGCAGAGAATCTTTAATCTCAGCGGATGCGACATGGCCTTCAGCGAACGGGAGGCACGATCCACATCATCATCTGTCGCAAACAGATTTTGCATACCTTCGCTCTCTTCCAAGCTCAGGGGTTGGGCGCTCTTGCTGTACTTGTGTTCCATATACGACCAGCCTTTTACTAATAACTAATACAATAATACGCTGTTTTTCGTGCCAATGAGAACCCCTTTATTTTTTCTGGTTACTATTTGGCCTCTTTTCCAAGTCTACTGAACTTTGCTGAAAGGCCAAGGCCTGGAGATATGGGGGGTTTGGCTAAAGGGAAAAGATCGAGGGCTTCGGCTTGATATCTGTTTCAAATTGATTAAAGTCGCATCGGTTTTCTGGTCTGGCATGGGTTTTGGTGATTTAATTGAGTTTAAATTTGTTATACCTACTTTTAAGCTGAAATTATCGCTGTTTGCCACACAAAAAGTCTTTAATTAAAGAGAACCATCATGACAGAGAAACCTAAACCGGTCGTCCTGACCATTCTGGACGGCTGGGGTTATAGTGAAGACAGAGAAGTGAATGCCATCACAGAAGCCCGCACCCCGGTTTGGGATCGTCTTTGGCGTGAACACCCACACACACTGATAACCACATCCGGCGCTGCGGTTGGTCTGCCTGGTGGTCAGATGGGAAACTCAGAAGTGGGCCACCTCAATCTGGGTGCCGGTAGGGTTGTCTATCAAGAGTTTACCCGGGTCTCCCGATCTATTCGAACTGGATCATTCTTTTCCAACGAGACACTTACCGCAGCAGTGGACAAGGCTGTAGAGAATGGAAAGGCGATACACCTGCTGGGGCTGCTCTCCCCTGGTGGGGTGCACAGCCATGAAGAACATCTCCACGCGATGGCCAAACTTGCTGTGGATCGGGGTGCAAAGCAGCTCTATTTTCACGCTTTTCTCGATGGGCGAGACACACCACCCAAAAGCGCCGAAGCCTCGTTGGTTGCAATGGACAAAATGTTTAGTGAGCTTGGGACAGGGCGCATAGCCAGCCTGATCGGGCGCTACTATGCGATGGACCGTGATAACCGCTGGGAACGCGTAGAGCAAGCTTACAAGCTGTTGGTTGAGGGTGAAGCGGAATATGTCGTTGAAGATGCGGTTCAGGGTCTGCATGACGCCTATCAACGTGGCGAAACCGATGAGTTCGTAGTGGCAACCCGCATCACCTCGACTGGTGAAGACCCGGTCAGAGTGGAAGATGGTGATGTGGTGATGTTTCTTAACTACCGGGCCGATCGTGCGCGTCAGCTGACAAAATCCTTTGTTGACCCGGAATTCAATGATTTTGAGCGCAGTCGTGTGCCGAAATTGGGTGAATTTGTGAGTCTGACCAGATACCACAAACAGTTCGGTATCCCAGTGGCATTTCCACCGGAAAAACTTCGCAATGTGTTTGGTGAATATATCGCCAAGCTTGGGTTATTGCAGTTAAGACTCGCTGAAACTGAAAAATATGCCCACGTCACCTTTTTCTTCAATGGCGGACGTGAAAAGCCATTTGAGGGGGAAGATCGGATTCTTGTGCCATCACCCCAGGTGGCGACTTACGACCTCAAGCCTGAGATGAGTGCTGAAGAGGTGACGGATCATCTGGTTGAGGCGATAGAGAGCGGTAAGTATGACGCCATAATTTGTAACTTTGCCAATAGTGACATGGTGGGCCATACCGGCAAATTTGAGGCGGCGAAACTTGCCATAGAGACCCTGGATCACTGTCTCGGTAGAGTGCACAAGGCCCTGCACCGGGTGAATGGTGAAATGCTGGTTACTGCTGATCATGGCAATGCGGAACAGATGGAGGACCTGATCAACCACCAGCCCCATACCGCACACACCACCAATCCAGTACCGCTTATCTACATCGGTCGGGACAGTGCTCAGCTGTTGGAGGGTGGTGCGTTATGCGATATCTCACCGACCCTGCTGAGAATCATGGGGTTGCCTCAACCGGATGAGATGAAAGGGCGTTCATTGATAGAGTTTGATGAGGCATAGCCAGTGCTGCGTCTGAGTTGCCTGTTGGCGCTCTGCCTGAGTTTTTGTGGATCGCTATTTGTTCAGCAAGCATCAGCAGATGAGTCGGAAAAAGATGCTAAGTCCAAGCTGGACCAGGTCAAGCGTCGCATTCAGAATATACAGGATCAGTTGCGTTCAACGGAAGGCAAACGAGAGGAGCAGAATCGGGCTTTACAGGATATGGAGATGCAGATTGGCGCCCTCGCCCGGCGAATTCGAGTGACCAAGCAGAGTTTGAAGCGTCAACAGCGTCGGCTGGCAGAGCTTGAAGGTGAGCGTGCCGATGCCCGCCTCCACTTGGATCAACATCGCTCTTCTTTAGAGCGTCAGCTCAGAGCCGCTTATGCGATGGGTCGGCAGGAAAAAATGAAAATCCTGCTCAACCAGCAAGATCCGGCAGTAGTCAGTCGGGTTATGGTGTATTACGATTACTTCAATACAGCCCGGATCGAGCAGATGGTGCAGATTCGTAAGAATCTCCAGCAATTGAAAGCGATTGAGCATAAAATTGCTCAAGAGGAGCAGCGCCTGCAACAGCTCCAGACAAAGAACCTCAATCAGAAGAGGCAGTTCGAAGCTGCCCAAATGGGTCGGAAAGAGATTATTGCCAGCCTCAACAGCCGGCTGCAGAACAAAGGTCAGGAGTTACAAAGCCTCAAATCGGATGAAAAGCAGCTGCAGTCCTTACTCAATGAGCTGCAACAGACACTTGCTGATATTCCGCTCAACCCGACGGCTCATGTCGCATTTCAGACCCGCAAAGGTAAGTTGCCCTGGCCCTCCAGAGGCAAAATACTGTCCCGGTTTGGTTCTGCAAGGGAGGTTGGAAAACTGAAATGGGATGGGGTAATGATTTCTGCCCCTGAGGGTCAGGAAGTTCGCGCCATTCACCATGGCAGAGTGGCTTTTGCCGATTGGTTACGTGGTTTTGGTCTATTGTTAATCATCGATCATGGTGAAGGGTTTATGAGTCTCTATGGCCACAATCAGAGTCTGTTTAAAGAGACAGGAGAGTGGGTGGAACCCGGAGAGGTAGTGGCTCAAGTAGGCAGTAGTGGAGGGCGATCCACCTCAGGCATCTACTTCGGGATTCGCCACAACGGCGAACCTAAAAACCCAACCAAATGGTGTCGGCGGACACGGGGGCGGGTGATCGCAGATAAGACAATTAAGGAACTATCTTTTTATTCACTCACTCACAGTTCAAAGACCGATTACGCCAAACCATTGACCAGAAACAGCCGGTCACCTGGTTAATCGCCAACTGAGCATTGAAAATTCAGTCTGCTACTCAAGGTGGCGACACGATTGTAGGAAAAACAGATGATAAATGCCGTAATGCGGAAAAAACGATTTGGTTTCAGCTTGATTTTAATGGCTGCGATGCTGATACCACTTACGCTCTCAGCTGAAGAGGATGATGAGTCGAACAATAACCTGCCTCTACAGCAGTTGAGGACTTTTGCCGACATATTCGGCCGCATCAAAGCAAACTATGTCGAGCCAGTAGACGATAAGGTTCTTCTCGAAAATGCGATCCGGGGTATGGTCTCCGGACTCGATCCCCACTCCAACTACCTCGACTCGGAGGATTACAAAGACCTTCAGGTCGGCACCAAAGGTGAGTTTGGCGGTTTAGGCATAGAAGTGGGTATGGAAGATGGTTTTGTGAAAGTGATTTCACCGATTGATGATACTCCTGCAGCTCGCGCCGGTGTGCGCAGTGGCGATCTGATTGTAAGGCTGGATGATACGCCGGTTAAGGGGATGAGCCTGAATGATGCGGTTGCTCTTATGCGTGGCAAACCGGGCACTCCGCTTGAGCTGACCATCATCCGCAAAGGCGAAGAGAAGCCGATCAAAATAACGGTGGTTCGTGATGTCATTCGCGTAGCCAGTGTGAAGAGTCGACTGCTTGATGAGCGATTTGCCTATCTGCGTATTTCCCAATTTCAGACCCACACTGCACGGGATATGTTGAAAGTCCTGCGTGAACTGGAGGATGAGGCGGAGGGGAATCTGCTTGGGATGGTGCTGGATCTGCGAAACAATCCAGGTGGTGTATTGAATGCAGCAGTCTCTGTCAGTGATGCCTTTTTGGAGGATGGCCTGATTGTCTACACCAAAGGTCGTGAAAGTGACTCTCAATTACGCTTTGAGGCGGCACCGGACGACGTGCTCGATGGTGCGCCAATCGTGGTTTTGGTGAACGAAGGCTCAGCTTCAGCTTCCGAGATTGTTGCTGGAGCGCTGCAAGATCACAGCCGGGCGGTGATCATGGGTACCCAGACCTTTGGAAAGGGATCTGTTCAGACCATAATTCCGATAAGTGACACATCAGCGGTAAAATTGACAACGGCTCGATACTTTACCCCTTCAGGACGTTCGATCCAGGCCGAAGGTATCAAGCCGGATATCGAGCTGGAAGATTTCACTTTGTCCAAAGTAGAGAGTGATAAGGTCAAGCCGATCAAGGAGTCCAATCTCACTGGCCATCTTGAAAATGGCAATGGGAAGGAGAACAAGACCCCAGTTGATTCCAAGACAGAGAAAGAGGCTGATTCAGTTGCAACAAAGGATTATCAATTGGGAGAGGCGCTCAATCTGCTGAAGGGCCTTACGATCCTGAATGCTAATAAAGAGGCAGGCTGAGCCGATTCTAAAGTAGATGATCAAATGGTACATATTGATTGGATTTTGGATAGTGTTTGGTGCATCCCCTGCCCTCCTGGCGGATGCACAGCCCAACCGGCCAATCAAAATTGCAGTGATCATTGATGACCTGGGTAATCAGAAACAGGCAGGCGAAAGAGCGCTGCAGCTGCCTGGTTCTATAACCTACGCATTTCTACCCCAGACCCCATTTGCCTGGTTACTGGCGACCAAAGCCAGTGAGCAGAATAAAGAGGTGATGCTGCATCTGCCGATGGAGTCCGACCTGGGGAATCGTTTGGGTGAAGGCGCACTCACCGTGGATATGCCCAAATCCGTATTTCTGCAGACACTGAGGCGAGATATTGCCTCAGTACCTTATCTGACTGGGGTCAACAATCACATGGGTAGCCTGCTGACACGGGATCCAACCGCCATGCGCTGGCTAATGGGCGAGCTGCGTCGTCAAGGGCTCTATTTTGTAGATAGCCGTACGACTGAAGCCACGGTTGCCCAGCGGGTTGCGCGCTCCAACATGATTGCCAATGCTCGACGAGATATATTTCTGGACAATGTCCCTGAGGAGCGACTGATCCGAAAACAGTTACAGAAACTGGTCAATCTTGCTCGGGAAAGAGGCAGTGCGATTGGGATTGGCCACCCCTATGCAGCGACCGTATCAGTACTGCGTGAGGAGTTGCCTAAACTTAAGCAACAGGGAATCGAGTTGGTTCCTGTATCTGAAATCATAAACCACAGGAGGCTAGAATGGCACGTGTCCTCGTCCCCCTCGCCCAAGGATGTGAAGAGCTCGAAGCAGTCACCATTACCGATCTTCTGACCCGGGCCGGTATTGATGTAGTCACGGCAGGTCTGGATGATCAGCCAGTTAAGGCATCACGGGGTATTACCCTGGTTCCTGACACCACAATCGATGCAGTGGATGCCGATGATTTTGACATGATCGTCCTGCCCGGAGGATTGCCTGGTGCAGACAATCTTGATGCTGATCGAAGAATTCACACCATTCTGCAACAGCTGCATAAACAGGGTAAATACACTGCGGCAATCTGCGCTGCGCCCAAAGTGCTGGCCGGTGCAGGTCTTCTAAATGGCCGCAAGGCTACGGGCTACCCTGGTGTGCTTGACTCGATGTCTCTTCCTGAAGTTGAAATAGAATCTAAAGCGGTTGTCAGGGACGGTAAAGTGATCACCTCAAGAGGGCCGGGAACGGCCATGGATTTTGCACTGACGCTGATAGAGCAGCTCCAGGATCGTAAAACCCGTGATGAGGTGGAGCAGGGGCTCTGTCGCTGAGGTTTCACCCATGCGGCTGGGCCGACACCCCACGTGATTTTGCAACCCGTAGGGTGGGGCCATGCCCCACCAAACCAACCTCTCAGTCACAGCCTCAAAGGTATCATCTCTCACCTGCGCTCTATTGAGGAAAAGGTGCGGCAGGGCCGACACCCTACGTGATTTTAGCGACCCGTAGGGTGGGGCCACGCCCCACCAAACCGACCAATCAGTCACAGCCTCAGAGGTATCATCTCTTTCCCGTGCTCTATTGAGGAAAAGGTGCGGCAGGGCCGACACCCTACGTGATATTGGCGCTCTGTAGGGTGGGGCCATGCCCCACCAAACCGACCTATCAGTCACAGCCTCAGAGGTATCATCTTTTTCCCGCGCTCTATTGAGGAAAAGGTGCGGCAAGGCCGGCACCCTACGTGATTTTAGCGCCCGTAGGGTGGGGCCATGCCCAACCAAACCAACCAATCAGTCACAGCCTCAGAGATTTCATCACATTCCCGCGCTCAATTGAGGAAAAGGTGCGGAAAGGCCGGCACCCTACGTGATATTGGCGCCTGTAGAGTGGGGCCATGCCCCACCAAACCGTCTAAAGACAGAATCAACTGACCTTCAGTACAAACACGCCAATGACTTCATTGCCACGTATGATGGCGTAGCCTTCAAGACCAGCAAGTCTTTTCCAGGCCTCTTCAGGGGTCGTAAAGTGGATTAAACAATCACCATGTTGAAATTTATTTTTGAAAGCTAACCATTTTTCATTCCTAAAACCAAATGGCTTATGCGGCACATCAGGGTTAAGCGTAATCTTTCTTAAAGAGTTCTCTTCGATAACTGATAATTCTTGTGCTTTGCTAACGATAATCTCTCTTCCAATCGATTTTTTTAGTTGCTCTACATTGCAAGATGAAGACCCACATGCAGAAGAACAGATCAAAAACCAGGAAACAATTAAAAAAAATACTGGACGATGAATATGCACGATATGGTTAATGCCAGTTAGGGTCTCTGGCTGGTTCCTTAAAATTGTTCCACATAAATTCATTAGTTTCTTGGATTACTGGTGCTTCAAACTGGCTAGGGTTGAGATCGTAGAGTAACTGATAATCTGGTTGTAAAGCATGATGTGCCTCATGGACCAGTTGGCGCTCAAACGAAAAAGGATAACTTTCAGGATAATTATCCATGAATTCCCAATAGTCTTTGTCTGGGAGTTTAGCCAGGGAGTTTTCTATGCTCTCGTTAATCACTGTTTTGTATGGGGTGTTCTTTACATAGGCTGGATTGATGATTATCTCGTTTTCGTCTGCGTTATATCCAGTCTTTTTTGTATAGTCTACGGTGAGCTTGATTTTACCAACCTTCTCCTCTATTGCCTTGATTTCTGGATAACTTCGCAGGCTTTCCCAAGTCGCTTGAACCTGTTTTGTCTCATCAGCTAGATCAGTGGATGTTTCTGTTGCAGCGTTCGGTTTTACTGCAGTGCTCGGCGTGTTTCTCAAGCGCTCTTCAGTGGTAGGGGTACTAGCAATACGTTCGCCAGTCGTCATATTTTCTGGACTGAGGCTATTCTGTGTTGTGGAATCGTCTTTAGCGACTGGGTTATTAAGTGAATTCGTGGATGCTGCAGATCGACCTAATGAGCTGCCATAATTACCAACTGCACTATCCATTTTACGCTCCCTGTAGAATAAATGATTATCTTAGATTTTAAGTGTATTGGTATACGCGAGCTACTAGCAATTACCCTTACATTGTCTACCCTTTTATATACTCACAATGACTTTCATAACATCCAGGGTGCAGCCCTGCTGCACCAATCCAACCTTTCAGTCACAGCCTCACTTGAACCATGGCAAATGAATCAACCAGCTTCCGCTTCGGTGATCAACAGACCCGTGGCGCAACCGCCCAGAAAGACCAACTCATCTGTCAACTGCCCAGCTGGGTAACAGCCAGTTCCAATAGCTCAAGATTGGGATTCTGTGCTCTTGTCATACTGTTCCAGCCTATTCCTTAGTTCCTTGGCAGCAATCTCACGCTCACGGGCCCGTCCTCCCCGTATTGCATCCAGTAATGCCAAAAGCTCATAGAGTGCCTGATCCTGCCTTGCGGCTTTGGGTGCAGACTTATACAGCGGTGAGAAAGCCATACCTCTGATTTCTCCATTAGGATCAGGCCAAACGGGGGGTGGCTCCTGATCAGACACGATAATCATCTTAAGCGGTGGTGCGGCATGGGCCGTCGGCATACCCCGAGTCAGCTGCCCGTGCTCGGGTATAAATACAAACCTCAATCCGTGCAGGAGGAACTCGACTAAGTTTCTGATAAGTGGCTGTATGCCTGTGTGTTTTTTGACGGCAAGGCCTGCCGCCAAGGCACGCTTAATCGCTGAATGGACCTCCGACGGGCTCATTCCAAGCTCTAGCGCCAGTCGATTATAGGATCATGTATCTTGGCCTACTGCGACCAGTTTCAGCAGCACCAGAACGTCTTGTGGCTTAAGGATCATGTTCGTTCTTTATTTGCGATTCGCGAATTGAGAATGGCAGTTAGATGACTAATGTCAAGCTGACAACTATAAAACTCTCATTTCGAGATCCCTGTATCTTGTTAAGCCATTCTCCGCGAGATACTCCAGCGCTGCCTTCGAAGAGGACGTTATCAGGTACTACCACAGCGGCTTTACCATCGAGCTTGGCACGGAGGCCTTCTTGTCACAGGTTTACGCCGTTGATTTTTAGGTGTATTACACAGTAACATGTTTATTCACAATTCTATTCATTAAGTTATGCACTATTTTATTCACTGTTTATGAGCAACATCTCAGCAATTCGAGATCGACTTGCCGGAGGGCCAATGAGAACTCGGCAACTCGTTGAATCAACAGGCATGAGTCAGCCCACGATTTCCCGTGCCATCTCCAGCATGGGCGATGAGATTGTTCGGATAGGCTCAGGTCCATCTATTCAGTACGCGATCCGCGATGGTTCACGCGGTATTGACGACGTGCCTGTTTACCAAGTGGATGTCGAAGGGCGGTTGCGACTGCTTGGGCAACTGATCGCGGTTCAGCCCGAGGGTTACATTATGCGGCAGGAGGACGGAGTTAGACTGCATTACGATGGCTTGCCGTGGTGGCTATACGACATGCGCCCACAAGGCTTTCTTGGGCGTGCGTACGCCCATCGGCATGCCGACGAACTTGGCCTGCCGAGCAACCCGCAAGAGTGGAGCGATACGCACGCTTTGCGCGCGTTGCTGCGGCACGGTGAAAACTCCGTTGGGAATCTGCTGCTCGGGGATCGCTCTCGCGAGCGTTTCTTGAGCCAGCCCGCCCAAACACCTGTAGATGACGCTGTTCGAGGCGAGACCTATGTCAGATTGGCGGACGAAGCAACGCGTGGTGAATTGCCGGAGTCATCTGCCGGTGGTGAACAACCGAAGTTTGTCACCTATGCAATGACGTCTGATGGTCCGCGCCACATGCTTGTAAAGTTTTCGGTGGCTGAGGAAAACCCTGTCGCAGAACGCTGGCGTGATTTGCTACTGGCCGAGCATATAGCCGCAGAAACGCTGCTTGCGGCTGGCGTCGACGCCGTCAATACACGGTTATTCGATTATGGCGGCCAGCGATTTTTCGAAATCGAGAGGTTTGACCGCGTTGGAGATATGGGCCGTCACGGTCTAGTTTCATTAGCCGCCCTAGATGCCGAGTTCGTGGGAATGGGAGCCGGCGCTTGGCCCGAAGCGGTGCGCCGACTATCTGCACAAGGGCATGTTCAAGAACAAGCCTACAGCGGTGCCGCCATTTTGCATGCCTTTGGCACACTGATCGGCAACACGGACATGCACTTCGGTAATCTTTCCTTTCTGAGCGATCACGGGCGGCCCTACGAGTTAGCGCCGGCCTACGACATGCTCCCCATGGGGTTTTCGCCGCGTCGTAGCGGCGAACTACCTGACGCGTTGCCAGAACCGTCCATCGTATCGTCGGTGGACAATAAATTATGGGCAAAGTCGTTAGAAGTGGCTAGGGATTACCTTTATAAGCTCCAAGCAGCCAGGGACGACGGCGACTTTAGCGAGCGGTTTTGGGCGTGCATAGTCGCATTGGAACGACACATCAACACGGCGTCAGGCAAAATTGCCCGGCTAGGCTAACCATCTGATATTGAGTGGCTTTAGACTATCCCAAATGGTGACTGTAACGAGAGCAAAAAAACATGGAAACCGTGGGCAGTTCCTAATTGCTCAAGATAATCAATAATTCCAGTTTTCGTGCTTCAACGGCAGTTGGTTTAGCCGTCTTTTTGCCAAACGCCAGTTGGGCATAAACTTATCCATGTAGTAACGGAAGTTGTCGTTATGTCCGCGCTCCAGAAAGTGGACCATCTCATGTACCAGAATGTATTCAAGACACTCCGGCGGTTTTTTCGATAATTCCAGATTCAACCAGATGTTGCGCTTTTCACTATTGCAACTACCCCATTTGGTCCGCATCTTCCTGATGCCGCAGTGGACGACCTGTTTGCCTATGATAGGTTGCCACTTTTCAAGTAACTCCGCTGCACGCTTCTTTAACTCGTTGCGTCGCCACTCGTCGAGTAGCTTCTCACGATTTGCGATGGTTGTATTGGGGTTAACGAAGAGCTTCAACTTGCCCGATTGCAAAAGCTCGACCTTGTGGCTACCGACACGTTCGATCAGTTGCAACCTGCATCTTTTGCCAAAATGGTAGTGGCACTCACCCGAAACATACTGTCGTTCCGATTGGCGAGTCTGTTCTTGAAAATCTTTTTGCTGCTTTTTAATCCAGCTCAACTTCGAGACTACAGCCAGTCGCACATTGTCATCCGTAATATGATTTGGCACTGCCACCCGTACGCGACCGTCGGGCGGATAGACAGCAAGATGAAGATTCTTGATATCTTTCCTCACCACCTGCACCGCAATTCCGTTTACTGTCAGCATCTCATTCGCCTTGGCCAACTCAGTCATACTCGGATTGGTTTTTGATGAGTTCGATCACCTCATCGAGTTTCACTTGATACTCACCCAGCTCTTCCCTCACAGCATGTTCCACATCGCGTGTCTTGAAGCGGTTATGCTTCCAGTCAGCCTTCTTAGTGTAACGGATCGCCGTATCGATGCGTGTCACCAGCTCTTCATTTTGATCCAGATTGTCGTAGAGCGACTGCTTGCCACGCGTATCCATCGAATCCGGATACGACGTAGTACCCCCGGATGCCGATAGCTCTTGCGCCAGTTTCTTGACCTCTTTCAGGTAGGCCTCGTAGTCCAGCGCCTCTTCACGCCGTTGTTCGATCAGCGCGTCCAACAGCTCGGACATCTTTTCATAGTATTTGGGGTTGATCGGCTGGCCGTCGATGATCACCTTGCGGATGTTGTTCTCAATCGTCTCGGCCATCACCTCAGGCACCTTGCCGCCAGCCGTCGATTGATACTGCGCGGCTTTGGCGATAACCAGCTCAACCAGTCCCAGCTCTTCGAAGTCGACCACCGTCTCGCTATCTTCGGCACGGATATAGGTATCAAGCAGGCGGCGCATTGCCGGTTCGTACTTTTTCATATCCACTTCATCTTTTGATGTCAGCTTGATCTCCTGTCGCATCTTGCTGAAATGCTCGACCTCCTCCTTGACCACCTGCGCCTCTTCGGGACTGTATCCCGCCGCATTCATCTCGTTCGCGAGATTGGCGTAGGCGCGTACCAGCGCCGCAACATTTTTATAAAGCGCGACCCGCTTTGGCTCGTTCAGCTTAAGGTCTTCACTGTTGGCCACATCGCCACAGAAGTAGCGTTGATAATCAATCAACTCTCTCGGTTCCAGCACCGGTTCACAGAGACTCTTTACTGTTTCCCGCGCCTCTTCCAGCGTCTCGCGGCTCTTGTCCAGCCGATCGGTCAACAGGCCGTGCACATCCGCCGTGTCGTAGGCATCAAACGCTCCGCTGGTGTAGTCCTTGATCGAGGTTTCCAGGCTATGGAACAGATCCTTGTAGTCGACGATATAGCCGTACTCCTTGTCATCGCCATCCAGCCGATTGACGCGACAGATCGCCTGGAACAGGCCGTGGTCATGCATCTTTTTGTCGATATAGAGGTAGGTGGCCGAGGGCGCATCGAAACCGGTTAGCAATTTGTCGACCACGATCAGCAGGCGCATCTGCCCCGGCTCTTTCTTAAACTGCTTCTTTACCTGCTTTTCGAACTCTTCCGCGCGGTTGATCGCTTCTTCCTTCGGCACCTCGAAGTAGTCCGCCAACATCTGCTGGTAGATCTCGTACTGGTGCAGCTTCTCGGTATAGCCCTCACCGGTCTCCTCACCCTTGATGTCATTGGGTGAGGGCAGGTAACTGGTGACGATGGCGCACTTACCCTTCAGTTCGGTCAGGGTAAACAGCTCATAGACCTTACACGCCTGGTAGATGCTGGCACAGACCAGCATGGCGTTACCGCGCCCACTCATCAGACGCGGACGCTTTTTCATATCCATCCAGATATCGTTGACGATCATCTCCAACCGCTCTTTGCTGGAGAGCACCTTCTGCATGGTTCCCCAACGCTGCTTGAGCTGCACCTTGGCCATGTCGGTGAGTCCGGCGGTGTTCACCTCAAACCACTCGTCGATTTTTTCTGGCGAACGGATGTACTGATCGATATCCCGCGCCTCGTACTGCAGATCGAGCACCACCTTGTCGTTCACCGCCTCATCGAACTTGTAGGTGTGGATGAACGAGCCGAACACCTCGATGCTCTTCTGCTTGTCCTTCTTCAACAGCGGTGTGCCGGTAAAACCGATAAAGGTCGCCTCGGGCAGGATCGCGGTCATCGCCTGATGCAACTTACCCGACTGGGTACGGTGACACTCATCGACAAAGACATTGAGATTGCCCTTCGCCTTGAAGTCCCTAGGCAGTTGTTTCATCAACTCTTCGATGTAGTCATCGGTTGCCTGGTCGTCGTCCTTCTCACCGCGCCTGCCGAATTTATGCACCAGGGAGCACAACAACCAGGGTTTGGGCTCGTTGAGAGTAGCAACCAGATCCGCGCCACTCGTCGTGCGGTAGATCGCCTCATCCACGCCCAGATAGACCCCCTCGATCTGCTCATCCAGCTCGGTGCGGTCGGTCACCACCAGCACACGGGCATTCTCCACATTCTCGCGTATCCACTTCGCCAGCCAGACCATGGTCAGGCTCTTGCCCGAGCCCTGGGTGTGCCAGATGATGCCGCCGTTGTTCTCTTTTACACGTTGCTGCGCCGCCTTGACGCCGAAATACTGGTTATGACGGCAGAGTTTCTTTGTCCCCGAATCGAAGACGATGAAGTTGTGGATGATCTCCAGAAAGCGCTCTTTATTGCAGAGCTGAATCAGGTCAAAGTCGAGCAGCTCGTCGATGCTGTCCAGATCATCCACCGAGAGACATTTCCTGCGCCGATCATCCACCTCGGGGTTATAGGCGGGGTTCTCCTCCTTCCAACTGTAATAGTGCTTGGCCTGTGTCTCGGTGGTGCCGTAGCGCAACCCCTGGGAGTCGTTCCCCGCCATCACCAACTGCATGGTGGTGAAGAAGTCGCGGATGAAGGTCTTTTTCTGATTGTCGAGGTTCTGCTGTATCCCCTCATCCACGCCGACACTGGCGCGCTTCAGCTCGATCACCCCGAGGGCGATACCGTTGACGTAGAGCACCACGTCGGGGCGCTTGGTGTTGTCGCCCCTGACCGTCACCTCCTCGGCGATGGCGAAGTCATTGTTGAGGGGATTCTTCCAGTCGATGAGCCAGACCGTCTTGTCCTGTTTACCCTGACCCTGCGGCACCTTCACGCCGTAACGCAGCTCGCTGTAGACCGCTTGGTTGGCTTGGTAGAGTTTCTTGCCATCGCCCACCGCGGCGGAGCGCTTGAACTTGCGAATGGCCTTGTTTGCCATCGCCTCGTCTACCTCCTGGCGCTGTAGCCAGTCGCGCAGGTAGTCCTCTTCGATGTTGGAGTTCTCGGGCCGATCCTGCCAATCGCCGTAGTAGTCGTAGCCCAGCTGTTTCTGGAACAGCGCGACCACGCGGTTTTGTGTGACACGTTCGATTTGGCCTATCTTGCTCATTCCCTATTTCCCCAATACTTTCCAGCTTCTACGCTTGGCTGGAGAGATTTGCTCAATTATCCCTTATCGTCCCATCCTTTTTACCCACTTCTATCAAATAAGGCGATCGTGACATTTAATGCATTTCATTTGATTATTCAATATGTTGCAAAGCCTCGCTTGCTCATAATTCGTTATTAGCTCAATTATCATCAAATAACCATCAAATAAGATTTTTTTCATTCACGCCCAAATTGGCACATATTTTCTGTGTTTGCGGGACATATCATCTTCAACTGGCTTAACCAGCCCCGCTTCTAGCGCATCTTTAATAATCCTGGATGCAATCGCACTGTTTTTAGTCAGAATACCAAATCGCTCACGCAGGCTGGAATTTGTCATAAACTCCCTGTTCACATATTTTAAACAGGCATGCAAATAACAGGCTCTAATCTTGTCGTTTTTATCCATATCATTGAGCGCCTTATGCGCAAACAGTACGGCACGCGTATGTTCATCAGTGACTTCAAATATTGGTGCAGGCAATTGATAATATTCCGTTTGAAAAACCACTTTATCAACACCACTACCACGCTCTTCACAAACACCGATGCGTCGCATAAATGAAGCTACTGCCTCATTTCTGGATTTTGGCGGGCTATCAAGAAAACGATCTGTTGCAACCAGAGGCGTACCTGGATTGGTGATTTCCATTCTATCTGAGAATATTTCCACCATCGGCCCAGTCCCCTTTAAAAAGAAATCCTGATGAATAAGCGCATTTGCCACCAACTCGCGCACAGCCAGTTCAGGATACATAGGTACATCCTTGCGTAACGCCTCACCTACGATCTCATTTCGAGGCAACAGGTTATTGATGTATCCAATTAACCCCTCAAAGCCACCGGCATACCCCTTTGTACCCATTTGCTCACGAACTGTCTCAACACGGCTATTATCCTTGTAGACAATAACGCGCATTGCCTTGCGTTTTAATTGTGTAAAGTCATCCAGTTTTTTTGCCAGCAGAACGGCACCCAAATTAGTAATATTCCATCCGCCTGCTTCACACGGCATAATCATTTCATCAACCTGTAGGCGCTCAAGAATACCCTGTCTATTATCGGGCAGTGAGAGATCGAGCAATTCAAAATAGGCGGGGTAATCAAGCAATTTCAACACTTCATCATCGGCCATACGCTCAAGTGCTATCATTCGCTCAAAAGGTATTTCATCAAATACGCGCCAGAGTGCCCGCTCCTTTTCAGAATATTCTTTTAGTTTCTTTTTATACGAACCAACACGAATGTATTCAATACCTTGAAATTGCACGGGGCTGCGTGCCGCACGTGCAATCTCGAGTATAACGACGGATTTATGATCAATTTCAAGCGTGTAGAAATAGAAGTGGATACGCGGAGTCAATAATCGCAAAAGCCAGTTTTCCAGCTCTTCATTGCCCTTTTTAGTCGTATGTGGTGAGAATGTGGTGCCAACAATATCATGCGTTACATTATGCACGCCCCAAACCACATAACCGCTTGTCTTACCGCATAAGGCCGCAGAATTACTGATAGCAGAGATGTACTCACCAATAAGTTGTGGTTCTTCATTATTCTCCTTAAATTCAACCCACTCTGTTTCTGAGGGCAGCGCACTTAACTCCCGCAACAAGGCGTTTAAATACTCAACTGAACGACCACTGGTCATAGTAAACGTGTCCTCCCGGTTAGTAGTTCCTGCATCATGCCTTGTTTGAGTTGTTGGGTTTTGGTTAGGCGCACATCTAGCAAACCTATCTCTATATCCATATCAGATATCACACTAGCTATTACAGTCTGCTCGTCTTTTGAAGAGGGTACTGCAACTTTATAGCTATGTGCATCATTCCTGTTAAGCGTTGGCACTCCTGAACCACTAGCGAAACGCAAAAACCCAATCTTTAGATACAGGTAATATACAAACTTTGGATCAGCATTATTAAATTTTGTCACCCATAGTGCAGTGTTATGTGGCCAATAATTTCCTTCGACATAGTGCACTTTCCCAAGCGTTCCAGAGCGACCAGTTACAACACCTGGGCCTTTAACTTGGAATTGATTATGGAAATTAACAATGCCATTTGAATAAACCACTGGGTAAACACCATCTACTCTATCTCTATTAGGCAGATCAAACCCTCTCTGAAGAGGCGCAAATTCTCCAACAGTCGTAACTTCCCAATCCTCCGGAATCTCACCCAGTTCGGTCTGTTTGTAACCGGTGTGGGTTTTATCGAATGGTGGCAGGCGCTTTTTGCCGGTCAGCAGTTGCTGCATGGCGGCGGTTTTGATAGCGCGCTTTTTGGTGATTAGGGTCTCCA
This sequence comes from Candidatus Thiodiazotropha sp. AKAK3, assembly GCF_058244645.1. Classification (NCBI taxonomy): domain Bacteria; kingdom Pseudomonadati; phylum Pseudomonadota; class Gammaproteobacteria; order Chromatiales; family Sedimenticolaceae; genus Candidatus Thiodiazotropha; species Candidatus Thiodiazotropha sp. AKAK3. The sequence continues at coordinate 47,927 of NZ_JBSYOQ010000059.1, read as the reverse complement.
GTGAGGTGATCAGGGCATCGACATCGGAGAGTGCGTTGGCGATGGCGGTTTGTTCTTCAAGTGTTCCAGGCACTGCGAGTTTAAACGAATGAGCATCATTTCTATTTAATGTTGGAACACCTGAACCACTCGCAAATCGTGAAAACCCTACACTTTCATAAAGGTAGTAAACATATTTTGGAAAAGCGTTGTTAAACTTTGTGACCCATAACGCGGTATTGTGCGGCCAATAATCACACTCAACATAATGTACTTTTCCGATAGTTCCAGACCTTCCGGTTATTACCCCAGGACCTTTGACTTGATATTGATTGTGATAATTAACAATCCCATTTGAATAAACCACTGGAAAATCACCGCTAATACGATCTCTGCTGGGCAAATCAAAACCCCTCTGAAGTGGTGCGAAAACACCAATGGTAGTGATCTCCCAATCCTCAGGAATCATTCCAACCTCTGTCCTCTTATACCCCTTAGGACTATCATCCACCCGCCCGGCACTCCGGTACTCGGCACTGGCCTCCTTCACTCCCCCGCTCACCACACCAACCCCATCTTTCGCAGATGCGCATCGACCCTGGTGCTGAGTGTCTCCACCTCTTCAGTCAGTTCCGGCAGCGGTGTTTCGTAACGCTCCTCCAGCGTCTTCACCCGGTTGGCGAGTTGCTGGGTGACTCGCTCGATCTCGGCGATGATGCGGCCTTGCAGGGTGGCGAGCCATTTGTCCTCGACGATGAGGGCCTTGTTGTCGGCCTCGGTGAGTTTGGGGTATTGCAGGAAGACCTTTTTATCCAGTTCCTCTTGTGCAGTTTTTACCGCTTTTTTGTTTTCGGCCTCGGCGTCGATCAGTTTTTTCGCTTGGTTGAGGGCGGCGACCTCATCCTGGATTCCCGCCTGCGCGGGAATGACGGAGAGTTGTTTCAGCCTGGCGGTGACGCTGCCCTTGTTGACCTTGCCGTTGTCGGTGAGCGCCTCTTCGAGCAGTCCACCCTCGACGGCATGCTCTTCGATGTAGGCCTCCAGCGCCTGGGTGGCGCTATCGAGTTTGGTTTGCAGGGCATCGAGCGCCTGTTGTTCCTCGGCAAAAAAGCGCTGCACGATAAGGGCGGGGGGGATCAGCTCGGCTTTGTACTTTTTCTTGTTGATGATGAGGTCCGGTGTCTCCTTGAGCTTTTCGCCCTTCTTCACCACCAGCTCACGCAGGGCGTTGGCGGCGGGCCAACCGTCCTGGGTGATGAAGTAGACGTCGTCCTGCATCACCTCGGCCCAGTAGTCCATGATGATTTGGTACATGTCGTAGCGGTCGAGCAGGGGGGCGTCGGTATAGGCCTTTAGCAGCGCCTCGGAGATGCGGTGGATGATTTCCTTGGGATTGTCGCCCTGCTGGATCGCTGCGAGGTCGGCCCCTATCTTCCAGTCGTGGAACAGGGCGAGACCCTGCTCGGCAAAGTCCTGGAATTCTTTGTGTTCGAGGATGGTTGCCTTGACCGCGGCGGCCTTGACCAGCGCCTTGCTGTATCCCTCGCGCTCTGGCGTAAAGAGAGTTTTGCGCAGGCTGGGGAAGACCTGCCAGTAGTTGTCCAACGCCTCGATATCGGCATTGGGGATGCCGCCGTTGAGGTGGGCAGAGAGGTCGTGCAGGTCTTCCGGGTTGGAGCTGTCGATATAGCGGGGGATGTTGAGGTTGTAGTCGTTGGCCTCGATCTCGCTGAACCGGACCATGCGGCTGTAGCAGCTCTGGGTGATCTGGTTGTTGAAGACGTCGACGATTTTGTGGATGTCCTGACTGCGTAGACGATTTTTGGGGCCGTCTTTCATGAAGCCTTTGCTGGCGTCGATCATGAAGATGCCGCAGCTTTGATCACCGAGGCGCGCCCTGGCTCCCGCCTTGTCGATAACGATGATGCAGGCGGGGATGCCGGTGCCGTAAAAGAGGTTGGCGGGCAGGCCGATGATGCCCTTGATGTAACCCTGCTTGATCAGGTTGCGGCGGATGTCGGCCTCGGCATTGCCACGGAACAGTACGCCGTGGGGAAGGATGACGGCGGCCTTGCCGCTGCTTTTGAGTGATTTGAGGATGTGCAGCAGAAAGGCGTAGTCGCCGTTCTTCTCCGGCGGGACACCGTATTCAAAGCGGGCGTATTGATCTTCGAGCGGGGTAAAGCCGGTGTTCCACGCCTTGAAGGAGAAAGGGGGATTGGCCACGGCGAAGTCGAAGCTCTTCAGCGCGTTATTGGCCTCCTTGAACTCGGGCTCGGCCAGGGTACTGTGGCCGCCGGGGGCGATCTCCGCATCGGCGTTGTCGTGCAGGATCATGTTCATGCGACAGAGCGCAGTGGTGGCGACATCCTTCTCCTGGCCGTAGATGCTGAGGCCGTTAGCCGCCTCGTCCGCCGACTTGAGCAGCAGCGAGCCGGAACCACATGTGGGGTCGTAGACGGTTTTATCCTGAGTGGTCTCTTTGGTGATGCCGACCACTTTCGCCACAACACGGGAAATCTCCGCAGGAGTATAGAACTGCCCCTTGCTCTTGCCTGATTGGGTGGCGAAGTTGCGCATGAGGTATTCGTAGGCGTCACCAAGCAGGTCATCGCCCTGGGCATTGTTACCGATAAAGTCGAGACCCTCGAAGATGCCGATGAGGTTGGAGAGGCGATCGACCATCTCCTTGCCCTTGCCGAGGCGCTCCTCGTCGTTGAAGTCGTTGTCCTTGTTCGCCAGCCACGGCAACTCGTTCTCCTTGCCGATCCCCTCCAGCACCATGTTGAGCCTCTCGCCCACCTCCTTGTCATTCTTGAGTTTGACGATGTCGGGGAAGGTGCAGCCTTTTGGGCAAACGATCTTCGCCCTGGGGTCGTTGAGGAATTTGTCGGAGACGTATTTGAGGAAGAGGAAGGTTAGGACGTAATCCTTGTATTGCGAGGCATCCATGCCGCCGCGCAGTTCGTCGCAGCTGGCCCAGAGGGAGGAGTAGAGTTCGGTTTTTTTTATGGCCATTAAATGAATACTTCCTGAACTATCGAATTATTTGTTCCATTGTAACGGTAACTTTGGCCTTGCTTTTGTTTGTATGAAAAAATTTCTGATTGATCCCTTTGTAGAGTAGTGGGAGTGGCTCATTCTCAGGCACCCAGCGTTGGATGAATTGGGTGTTTGAGCTGGCGTAACGGGCCGATTGTTCGGCTACCCCACCCAGGTCGGTCCCTTCCCGCTTGGCCTCGATGATGCCGCAGGCCTTGCCCTCGACGAAGAGCATGTAGTCGGCGGGGCCGGTACTGGTGTCCATCTCCCTGACAGCCACACCGAGGGATTCATGCAGGTTAATTCGGTTTTTATCCTGGATGACCCATCCGGCGGCGATCAGTTTCTGGTCAATGATCTTGCGGGCTTCTGCTTCGGGGAGTGTCTGCTCGGGGGGTGTCATGGGTTGCACCGCCTGCATTGGCGCTGCTGTTGCTGCTCTTTATGGGTCTTGAAAGAACGATGTGCTTTTTTATGGCTCAATGGCGTCTTCCATGAAGTCTGGGGCAGAAGTGGGTTTGAACCCGTTCATGTTTAGCTTATTTAACTATTAATATCAATGTAATGGTGAATTGAGGTGATTTGGGCATGCGGTATAGGAAAGACGTTCTTTTTTGAGGGGGAGTGTTTTTATTCGTTCCCACGCTCTATGTGGGTAAGAGGAAATGTTGCGGTAGGGTTGGCGTTATCTGGGATAGGTATGGCGGTTGTTTGGTGGGGCATGGCCCCACCCTACGGGCAGATGTGGCGGTTGTTTGGTGGGGCATGGCTCCAGCCTACGGGCAGATGTGGCGGTTGTTTGGTGGGGCATGGCTCCAGCCTACGGGTAGATGTGGCGGTTGTTTGGTGGGGCATGGCCCCACCCTACGGGTGGATGTAGCGGTTGTTTGGTGGGGCATGGCCCCACCCTACGGGTAGATGTGGCGGTTGTTTGGTGGGGCATGGCCCCACCCTACGGGTAGATGTGGCGGTTGTTTGGTGCGGCAGGGCCGACACCCTACGTGATATTGGCGCTCCGTAGGGTGGGGCCATGCCCCACCTTTTCGAATCTTTGCATAACAGAACAACCTCTCGATTGTGTCTATTTGTATGCTTCATCTGAATGGAACTCTAACAGTTACAGCAACTCTCAAGTGACCATCACGCTCATTCAAGCTAGAATGCTCGATTGTTCGAGCCGGCCTCTCCATGACGGTTAGAATTTTTCTTAAGCTCCTAATGCAGAAAAAACCATCAGATGTTGATTAAGTACACGCTCCCTACCCTGCTGCTGCTGTTTATTACCGGCTGTTCCAATTTAAACAGTAAATCTGATGACGAAGCTTCGGTCGCTGTTAAAAATAGTTTTCCACCGGGTCACCTGTTACCGGGAGGCGACCAGGGTGAACAAGATGCTGGTCTGAAAACCTTTGATCAGGAGAAGCCGAAAGAGAAACAGGCCAGTAAAGATAGAACTGAGATTTTCTATGGCACTGGGCAGTTTGTTAACAGCGATAAATCGATCGATAAGGCTGCGGCTTCAGCACCTGCAGGCGATATTACCCTTAATTTCGAAAAGGCCGATCTGCGCGAAGTGATTCAGACGATACTCGGGGAGCTACTCGATGAGAGCTATATCCTCGATCCGGCGGTAAAGGGCAATGTGACCATCCAGACAGGAAAATCGTTGAGTCGTGCGGATCTGCTGCCGACCCTGGAGACCCTGCTGAGGATGAATAACGCCGCCATGGTTAATGTGGATGGGGTCTACCGTGTTCTGCCCCTGGGCAAGGCTGTACAGGGGCAAAAGGTGCCCAGGCTTGCTGATAGCAGCGCGCCAATACCGGCCGGGTACGCCCTGCAGATTGTACCGCTGGAGTATATTGGCGCCCGCGAAATGGCAGAGATACTCCAACCGTTAGCGCCGAAAGAGAGCATCATAAGGGTCGATGCAGTGCGCAACCTATTGGTTATGGGCGGTACCGGCGCCGAGATGGCGGGGCTTCTGGAGACAGTCAATCTTTTTGATGTGGACTGGATAAAGGGGCTGTCGGTCGGTTTCTTCCCGCTGAAGTATGCCAAGGTCTCCACCGTCACCAAAGAGCTACAGGCGATAGTCGGCAGTATCGATAGCAACCCCCTGCAGGGCATGTTTCGCATCGTACCGATTGATGAAGCCGATGGTATCCTGGTGGTGACACCACAAAAGCGCTATCTGGATCGGGTGGCTGAGTGGATTCCAAGACTCGACCGGGTCGATACTCAGGACGCCGGAACGGGGCAGCGTCTCTATGTCTACCGGGTACAAAATGGCGATGCAGAAGATCTGGCGGATATGCTACAGCAGCTCTTCTCTTCCGCAGCTTCAACACGCACAAAAAACAAATCTGCCAAGGTCGCACCAGGAAAAACAAAAAAGACGCTGAGCAGTTCAACAGATAGTGAATCAAAGACTGTATCGTCTACATCCGTGACCCGTATGACCCTGACCGGTACAGTGGGCGACTCATCTGATAAAGAGATCAGGGTAGTGGCCGATGCCAAACACAACTCTCTGGTGATCACGGCAACCCCCTCACAATATGCAAGCATGTTGGAAGCACTGGAGAAGTTGGATCAGCGCCAGCTTCAGGTAATGGTTGAGGCGACCATAATCGAGGTAGCATTAACGGACAATCTGAAGTACGGCCTTCAATGGGCTTTTAACAACAGTGTGGATGGAGATAATTTTACTGGTGAAGGAAGCCTTACAATCAGTGAGACTGGAACGGCATTAGCTACCTCAGTACCCGGATTTAACTTCTCTTTGTTACGCGGTGTTGGCGATGTACGGGCAATTTTTACTGCATTGGCAGAAGACTCTCTGGTTCGTGTGCTCTCATCACCTTCATTGATGGTCCTTGATAATGAGACTGCCTCCATTCAGGTCGGTGACCAGGTTCCGGTAGTGACAACACAACAACAGTCTACTACTGACAGCACGGCCAATTTGATTAACAACGTGAGTTATCGAGATACGGGTGTGATGTTAGAGGTCACCCCAAGAGTCAATCCTGGTGGGTTGGTCACATTGGAAGTCACACAGGAGGTCAGTGATGCCTCCTCAACAACATCATCCTCTGTTGACTCGCCCACTATCTCGACCAGAAAGATCGAAAGCACCGTGGCCGTACAGAATGGAGAGGCTCTGATCCTGGGTGGTTTAATCCGCGATCAAGGAAACAGTGGTAGTTCAGGTCTTCCCTTTCTAAGCAACTTGCCACTGATTGGTTGGCTGTTTGGTCAGGAGTCTGAGAGCAGCAGGCGAACTGAACTGGTCGTGGTGCTGGTGCCGACTGTTGTCTCTGATTCCAGCGACAACAGAAAAGTGGTTGAGTCTTTCAGAAGAAAACTTGAAGGATTGAAGGGTACCTTTTAACGACCAAGCTCAGCCGTGGCGGCACGTCAGCGCAGACGTCGGCTGGAGCAACTGGTTATATGGATTTGTACACATATTCCCTTCCTACTATTTTCGGGCTATGTTCTTCAAGCAGCCACTCACTCAGAGCCTTATTGTCTAGTACATTGCTAGATATTCCAGTGGGAAAGCAATATTGTTCTTTCTCTCCACATGTACTTTCGAAAATGTGCCCGTCTTCAGGGTCTAACCCCATGTACACCCAAGTTTGAATATATGGGATTGTCAGATTCTCATCCATGAAGGCCGCATAAAAATAGACAGCCCCCTTCTTTAGCAAAATTACGTTACTCATTTTGTAGCCATATTACAGTGTTGTCTGGAGTACGTTTCATCTTTTGTGAAGCATTCTGATCTAATATAGATTGCTTTGCGCGCGATCCAGACGGCGATAGCCGATAGCTTCACTGATATGTTTAGCGCCAATCTGTGATTGATCCTCAAGATCTGCAATGGTGCGGGCAACTTTGATAATGCGGTGATAGGCCCGCATCGAGAGCCCAAGCTGGTCGATGGCTCTTTGTAACAGGGCTTGGTTGGACTCGGCGATTTGAATGTGAGTCTCGATTTCACTACCGGCCAGTGCTTGATTGGTCTTACCTTGGCGCTGTTGTTGTCGATCTCTTGCAGCCATAACCCGATCACGTATTGCATCACTCCCCTCCTCTCTATTGGTTTCAGCACGACGCCCAATTTCGATCGGCTGTCGTGGAACTTCAACATGCATATCGATACGGTCAAGCAGCGGGCCGGAGATACGGCTTCTATACCGGGTGATCTGTTCAATAGTACAGTGGCATCGCTGGCTGCCATCTCCAAGATGGCCACAGGGACAGGGGTTCATCGCAGTGATCAATTGAAAACGGGCAGGGTAGTCAACCTGGCGGTTGGCCCTTGAGATGGTGATCGAGCCATTCTCCATCGGCTCCCGCAGCACCTCCAGTACATGGCGGTCGTATTCAGGCAGTTCATCCAAGAAGAGCACACCCTGATGGGCGAGAGAGATCTCTCCCGGCTTTGGGTTGCTACCACCACCGACCAGCGCAACGGCTGAGGCAGTGTGGTGGGGGGCGCGAAAGGGGCGTTGGCGCCAGTAGGCTGAATCAAAAGGTTGTTGCTGGGCGACTGAGCGAATGGCTGCGCTCTCCAGGGCCTCTTGCTCGACCATTGGCGGCAGAATGCTAGGCAGACGAGCGGCGAGCATCGATTTACCTGTGCCTGGAGGGCCTATATAGAGTAGTGAATGTGAGCCAGCGGCACTGATCTCCAAAGCGCGGCGCGCCTGTTGCTGTCCAATCACATCTTTCATGTCCGGGTGTGTCACCGGCGATTCGGTTTTGGGTTGCTGATATATGGGAAGTGGCTGCACCCCATTCAGATGTGCACAGACCTCAAGCAGGTGTCTGGCTGGAAAGCAGCTGAGATCGTTGACCAGTGTCGCCTCAGGGGCATTCTGTTCAGATACGATCAATGATCGGTTTGCATCTCTGGCTGCCAGGGCGGCGGGGAGAATGCCATGAACCCGACGCAGTTCTCCCGACAGCGCCAGCTCTCCTGCGAACTCATAGTCATCTAGTGACTGTTTGGGAATCTGCCCAGAGGCCGCGAGAATGCCAAGGGCGATGGGTAGGTCGAATCTTCCACCCTCTTTCGGCAGGTCGGCTGGTGCAAGGTTGATCGTGATGCGGCGGGCAGGGAACTCAAACTGACTGTTGATCAGGGCGCCTCTGACACGATCCTTGCTTTCACGCACCGCCATCTCTGGTAATCCGACGATAGAGAGTGCAGGGAGTCCGTTGGCGAGGTGAACTTCGACTGTGACCAGGGGAGAGCGGATGCCCTCTTGGGCACGGGAGTAGAGTATGGCGAGTGACATCGGTTCCTTCCGTGGTTTCGCAGGTCGATTATTCCGCTATCGACGATGTTTTGATCTGTTGTTGCTGCGCGATAGTGCGTCAGCCGTGCTTATCAGCTTGCAATGAGTGTGGAGCCAGCCAGCCTAGTCCTGTTGCTCTTCCAACGCTTTTACCTGTTGTTCCAGTTGTTTAAGTTTCTCCCGTGTGCGGGATAACACAGCGGCCTGAACCTCAAACTCTTCCCTGGTTACCAAATCTAACTTGGCCAATCCCGATTCCAGACCGGCGCGAAGATTTTTCTTAACATCGCCTTGCAGGGTCTGAATGCCGGCAGGTAGGGCGCTGGAAAGCCGTTGGGCGAGATCATCAATTAGTTTCGAATCAATCATGAAGCAGACAATAGCCAGTGTTGACGCTGTTGTCCAGACGGGCGCACCTGTAGATTAACTGTCTCATTATTACAACAAATATTGGTTGTGTAGTTATCGAGACATGAAGCCGTGACCGGACTCACAGTTTCCGGATTACGCACCGGTTTGGTGCACTGATGCAGTGCATGCCCATTTTTGTGACTACAAATAAGGCACAGAGATTTTATTGATCTCTACTTAACTTCTGAAATATTACAGAAATGTCATGTTTTACAGTCGGTTGCAATGATTGGCACGAAGTCTGATTAGTTAAACGCACATTCGGCTTATCTCACGAAAGAGCTGAACCAAAATTTCAACATTTTAATGATCGATATAAGTAGAGGTATTGAAAACCATGAAAATGAATAAACTTGCTCTGGCCTGTGGTGTTGCATTGCTGGGGTTGTCATCAGTTGCTGCAGCCGAGATCAGTACCAACGTTGGTGTAACCAGCAACTACATCTGGCGTGGTCTTACCCAATCAGGTAACAGCACTGCCTTCTCTGGTGGCGTTGATTATGCTCATGATTCCGGTCTCTATGCAGGTACCTGGATCTCTGAGGCTTGGGATGACTATGAGTTGGATTTCTACGGTGGTTATGGCGGTGAAGTCGCTGGCGTCAGCTACGATGCAGGCCTGATCTACTACTCCTACTCAAGTGATTCAGACTCAGATTTCGCTGAAATCAATGCCAATGTTGGCTGGAATTTCCTCTCTGCAGGTTTTGCCTATGTGATCACTGCTGAAGACGCAGTTGAAGCGGTTGAAGAGGATCTCTACTTCTACCTGGGCGGTAGCTTCGACCTTCCTGAAGATTTCTCAATTGGTCTGACCGTTGGCTTCGTTGAGCCAGATGGTGATGGCGATGATGACGCAGATGACTACATGCATTATCAGATTGACGTATCCAAGGCTACTGGTGATTTCGGTGATGTGACTTTCAGTCTCTCTGATACCGATCTGGACGATACCGATGCAGCGGGTGAAGACTCAGATATGCGTTTCTTCGTCTCCTGGTCAAAAGAGTTCTAAATTTTTTGTCCAGCTAAATCATTTGTCCGCCTTCGGGCGGACTAGGTAACTGAGGAGTAACAGCATGAAAATGATTTCCGCAATCATTAAGCCATTCAAGCTTGATGATGTTAGAGAAGCGCTGTCAGACGTTGGTGTGGCCGGTATTACCGTCACCGAGGTCAAGGGTTTCGGACGACAAAAGGGTCATACCGAGCTCTACCGTGGCGCTGAATATGTAGTCGACTTTCTTCCAAAGATTAAAGTTGAAATTGCAGTTGATGACGAGGTGGTTGATCAAGTGGTTGAGGCGATATCCAATGCCTCTAAGACTGGCAAGATCGGCGATGGCAAGATCTTTGTCACCACCCTCGAACAGGTGGTCCGTGTGCGTACTGGCGAAACCGGTTCTGAAGCACTGTAACCGATTAGTAACTGAATATTGGAGAGTATCGTGGAAGCGATTACACAACTAAGCTACGCATTGGACACCTTCTACTTTTTGGTGTCTGGTGCACTCGTAATGTGGATGGCAGCAGGTTTTGCCATGCTCGAAGCCGGTCTGGTTCGAGCGAAAAATACTACTGAAATCCTCACAAAGAACGTCGCCCTGTTTGCCATCGCTTGTATTATGTACATGCTGATGGGTTACAATATCATGTACCCGGCTGACGGCAATGGAATCTTTCCTGCGCTGGATCTGAGCTTCATGTTTGGTGGTGACAATAGTGTCGAAGATGTATTGGCCAGCAATGGCGATACCTACTACTCCGGCATGTCTGACTTCTTCTTCCAGGTGGTGTTTGTTGCCACAGCCATGTCTATCGTCTCTGGTGCGGTAGCTGAGCGTATGAAGCTCTGGGCCTTCCTGGTGTTTGCGGTGGCGATGACCGGTGTCATCTATCCTCTGCAGGGCTACTGGAAATGGGGCGGTGGCTTCCTGGATGCAGCTGGTTTCCAAGACTTTGCTGGTTCCGGTGTAGTGCATCTGTGTGGTGCGTCAGCTGCTTTGGCTGGTGTTATCCTGCTTGGTGCTCGTAAAGGAAAATACTCAGCAGATGGTCGTGTTAACGCAATACCTGGCGCCAATATGCCGCTTGCAACCCTGGGTACTTTCATACTCTGGTTGGGATGGTTCGGCTTCAATGGTGGTTCAGAACTGAAAGTTTCTGATATCGGTGAGGCAAATGCCGTAGCAGCTGTCTTCGTCAACACCAATGCAGCTGCAGCCGGTGGTGTAGTAGCGGCTCTGTTGACTGCCCGCGCACTGTTCGGCAAGGCTGATCTGACCATGGCATTGAATGGTGCTTTGGCTGGTCTGGTAGCGATTACCGCTGAGCCATTGGCGCCAACACCGCTATGGGCAACCATTGTCGGCTCCATTGGCGGCATCCTGGTTGTTTTCGCAATCATCACTATGGATAAGATCAAAGTTGACGATCCTGTGGGCGCTATCTCTGTCCATGGTGTAGTTGGTATGTGGGGTCTGATTGCAGTGCCCTTCTCCAACACCGATGCCAACTTTGGTGCACAGCTCCTGGGTCTCGGCGTCATCTTCGCCTGGACTTTCATTGCCAGCTTTATCGTATGGCTGGTCCTCAAAGTTGTCATGGGTATCCGTGTCAGTGAAGAGGAGGAGTACGAAGGCGTCGACCTTGGAGAGTGTGGAATGGAAGCCTATCCGGAGTTCACCGGTAACCGGGGTTCCGGACTCTGATCTCATATTGATGGGATGACTACACTGCAAAAGGGTGCTTCGGCACCCTTTTCAGTCTCTGCATGTTTCATATCCACTTCTAATCTGCTCCGCCCGCTCGCTCGTGTGAATCACCACACCAGTACATGCTCCTTGTTTTTTGATAGGCTATCGCCTTCATATCGCATTTATTTTCAATTCAAAAATTTTGGTGACAGCTATGGTAAGCCGCACTATCGGGTATTTCGAAAATATAAGGGAATTACTAACCTTCAGAGTAGTAGCGCGCTCTCTCTTCATCGCAATTGTCTACCCTCAAATGCTGCATGCCGGAGTCTATAAGTGGACGGATGAGCAGGGACGGGTTCATTTCAGTGACCGCCCTGTGTCTGAATCATCGACTGAAGTAAAGATCAGACCAGCACCGAGCAATAGTTCAAGCAATGAAATACCGGAACAACGACAGCAGAAAATGAAACGTATGCTGGACAGCTACCAAGAGGATCGAAGTAATAAAAAAGAGGCCCGGCAAAAGGCGAAAAAAGAGAAAGAAAAACGTAAGGCAAAATGTATCTACGCTAAAGACAGATACAAGTCTCATAATCGTGCTAGAGGAATATATAATTTCAAGAAGGATGGCGAACGTAGCTATATGAGTGATGCAGAGCGACAAAGCCATATGAAGCAGTTGAAAGCGGATGTGGATCGTTGGTGTAAGTGATGTCGCTTGTTTGTCGTTGAAGCAACATCAAAAAAGGGCCGTCTGGCCACTGCCGTCCCATTACTTTAACTATTACGTTTGTAACAGATTCATTGCTGTTGGTTTCTATTGCTGTTTGAGAATTGAGACATGAAAAGCATCGTAAAGCAGAGGGTTACGGCTAGAAAAAACGTACAAGTAATCAGTATCTTAAATAGGTGGGGATAGAAACCCCCCTCTCCCCTCGCGGGAGAGGGGCTGGGGGAGAGGGGGAGAATGAACACCCTACTTCCCCCAACAATCAGCAAGACAAATATGAACGATTAATGCAGTTTTTCTCTTTCAACCACATGAAACGCTTCGCCTACACCCTCTCCCCAACCCCTCTCCCGTAAAGGGAGAGGGGCTTTCAGAGTTGTTCTGAGAAGATTGAAAGTTAATGGGACGTTGTGGCCCTTTGGCCCCTTATTATTTGTTCGCTTGGATAACTTTATTCCCAATCAGTGCACACTACCGAAGGATAGATCCAGAGAGTAGGGAGGAAGCGGTATGCCGGCAATTTTACAAGCCTGCACAACTGGCCCTCTAGGGAAGAGACTGTAGAGATATTTTTTACCGCCCTTCTGCTTGACTTCGCCTGTCATGGCTTTTAGCACCAGCCTTGCACTGCATGTGGCGCCATTCTGTTCACAGTGATGACGTAGAAAATGTATCACTTCCCAATGGGCATCGGTCAGCTCGATATTCTCTTCTGCGGCAAACTTTATTGCTTGATCCTCTGTCCAATCTTCGAAGCCCTCAGGGGTGTTGCTGTTCTCAACAGCCATAGGATTCATATCTGGCATCGGTTTATCTCCAGTGGTGATGGTTGTGATTTCTAGAGGTCATTTATATTCGGTTTTTTAGTGCCTCCACGCCTTAAAGATAGAACAGATTTCTATAAAGACCAAGAAAAATAGTAGGGTATTTCGCAGTATTAATTTCCAGCGTGACCAGCTAGCGACAAGAAGGGATGTTTTCCGCTACCATGGAGTAGTATAGCCGGCTTGGCTTGTTCAACTATTTTTAGGTGTATCAGTTAGTTATGTCTGACAATCCTCCGTTTGTCCTGGTAGATGGTTCCTCCTACCTTTTTCGCGCCTACCATGCGCTTCCGGAACTCAGTAACTCTAAGGGTGAGCCGACTGGCGCTATTGTCGGTGTGTTGAATATGCTGCGACGACTCTTTAATGACTATCGTCCAGAGCATATTGCAGTCGTCTTTGATGCGCCGGGTGGGAGCTTCAGAAATGAGATCTATCCTGAGTACAAGGCAAACCGCCCGCCGATGCCTGAAGACCTCCGCTGCCAGATTGAGCCGCTACATGAAATCATTCAAGCCATGGGACTCCCTCTGGTGATGGTATCCGGGGTTGAGGCCGACGATGTTATCGGCACCCTTGCTAGCCAGGCGACTGATGAGGGGGTTAAGACGGTGATCTCCACTGGAGACAAGGATATGGCCCAGCTGGTCAATCCACTAGTCAGTCTGGTCAATACCATGTCTGAAACGACAATGGATGAGCAGGGTGTGGTTGAGAAGTTCGGTGTCAGACCAGATCAGATTATCGACTACCTGGCCTTGGTGGGTGATAGTTCGGATAACATTCCCGGGGTACCGAAGTGTGGACCAAAGACTGCTGCAAAGTGGTTAAAAAGCTACGATTCTCTGGATAATCTGATCAGTAAGGCTGACGAAATAGGCGGTAAAATCGGTGAAAACCTGCGATCCAGTCTCGATCAGCTGCCTATGTCGAGATTGTTAGCAACCATCAAGTTAGATGTCGATCTGGATAAAAAGCCAACGGAATACGTCTTAAGTGAGCAGAATACCGAGTCATTAAGAAGCCACTATGAGCGAATGGAATCCCCACGCCTGCTCTCCACTCTGGATGAGAAAGGGGAGGGGGAGGTAGAGGAAGTGTCACAACCTCAGCTTGAAACAGACTATCAGGCGATATTCACTAAAGAGGCTTTCCTGGAGTGGATGGATCGCCTCAAGCAGAGTGAGTTGTTTGCCTTCGACACGGAAACCACCAGTCTTGACTACATGCAGGCAGAGTTGGTCGGTCTATCTTTTGCTGTGGTGCCGGGAGAGGCTGCTTATCTACCCCTGGCCCATGACTATCCGGGAGCACCTGAACAGCTCTCTTTGGATTGGGTGCTGAGTCAGATGAAACCTTTGCTGGAAGATCCGCAACAGAAAAAGCTCGGTCAGAACCTTAAATACGATATGAGTGTGCTCGCCCGCTATGATATTCAGATGCAGGGTATCGCCTATGACACCATGTTGGAGTCCTATGTGGTCGATTCCACTGCGACACGGCACGATATGGATTCATTGGCGAAAAAGTATCTCGACCATAGCACCATTCACTTTGAAGATATCGCGGGTAAAGGAAAAAAGCAGCTCACTTTCAACCAGATAGATCTGGAGCAGGCGGTGCCTTATGCTGCTGAAGATGCAGATATTACCTTGCGGCTTCATCAGAAACTCTGGCCTAAACTAAAGAGTGAGCATTTACTAACAAAACTATTCACTGAGTTGGAGGTAGCCCTTGTGCCGGTATTATCCCGTATCGAGCGCAATGGGGTGAGCGTCAACAGTGAGATGCTGCGGGCTCAGAGTGATGCCTTTTCACGCCAGTTACATGAGTTGGAACAGCGTGCCTATACCCTGGCTGGACATAACTTCAATCTGGGTTCTCCCAAGCAGATTGGCGAGATCTTTTTCAACGAGCTACAGCTGCCTGTAATCAGTAAAACGCCCAAAGGGGCCCCCTCTACAGCTGAATCGGTGCTGATTGAATTGGCTGACCAGGGGCATGACCTGCCGGCAGTCATTCTTGAACATCGGGGCTTGGCAAAGCTGAAGTCGACCTACACCGATAAGCTGCCTGAGATGGTGAACCCAGAGACTGGACGGGTACATACCTCCTACCATCAGGCGGTGGCAGCAACCGGCAGGCTCTCCTCCACCGACCCCAATTTACAGAACATTCCCATCCGCAAAGAGGAGGGCAGACGAATCAGGCAGGCTTTTATACCTCAGCATGGCTGGAAGATGCTGGCAGCAGACTACTCACAAATAGAGCTGCGCATCATGGCCCATCTCTCCCAGGATAGTGGCCTTTTAAAGGCGTTTTCCGAAGGTAAGGATATTCACACCGCTACTGCTGCAGAAGTCTTTGGTGAAGATCTGGACAAGGTCAGCACTGACCAGCGTCGTTCTGCCAAAGCGATCAACTTTGGTTTGATCTACGGTATGTCTGCTTTCGGTCTGGCTCGGCAGTTGGGTATAGAGAGAAAGGCTGCCCAGGAGTATGTCGATCTCTATTTCGAGCGTTACCCAGGCGTTTCAGAGTTTATGGACAAAATTCGCGAGCAGGCGCATCAGCAGGGATATGTAGAGACCCTTTTTGGCAGACGTCTCTATCTACCTGAAATAAATGCGCGGAACCACCAGCGTCGTACCGCTGCAGAGCGTACAGCAATCAATGCACCGATGCAGGGGAGTGCCGCAGACATCATCAAGCGGGCGATGCTCTCAGTCGATCAGTGGATTGAGGGTGAAAAGCCTCCGATCAGGATGTTGATGCAGGTTCACGATGAGCTGGTATTCGAGGTGGAGCCTGGATATTTGGAGTCAGCGGAGAAGATTCTACGAGAACGCATGGAGCATGCTGCGACCCTCGCTGTACCCCTGCTGGTCGAGATAGGGGTGGGCGATAATTGGGATGAAGCCCATTGATCTGAAATTATTTTTAAATAGTTGAGCGATTAGCTGAACTTTTTTTCGCAGGCCTAGTCTATGTTTCTGTAAGTTGTACGGCACGGGTCGCTTTCCTCCCTTTGCGACCCACCCCTTCCCGGTAACCCCATCCGGGAAGATCCGGCCCTGATAGTCTCTCCCCTTAGACTACCAGGGCCTTCTTTTTTCTCCATAAAAAAATTTGTTTCTCATTGATTCCATTGAATTATTTATTGGAGATTAATCTTTTTTAGCGACTACTGGAATCAGCTCTCTTTTCCAGCTCAAACCAGATGTCCATAACTTCATGACAGGTTTCGATACCCTGTTTTTTCAGCGAGGAGAATCTCTGAACAGTAATCTCAGGGTGATCGCTGAGGCTGCGTTCTACCTTTAATTGGGTGTTTTTTGCTGCACCGCTCTTTAGTTTGTCAGCCTTGGTCAGCAGGATATGAGTCGGAAGCCCGTGATGGGTGTTCCATTGCAACATCTGCAGATCAAATTGGGTCAGGGGGTGACGGATGTCCATCAGCAAAATCAATCCCCTCAAACATTCGCGGTTTTCTATATAGTCAGCCAGACTCTGCTGCCACTGTTTTTTGACCGATTCTGCAACTTTGGCGTAGCCGTATCCCGGCAGGTCGACCAGTCGGCGCTCATCATCCAGTGAGAAAAAATTAAGTAATTGGGTGCGTCCTGGCGTTTTACTGGTTCGCGCCAGAGATTTTTGGCTGCAGAGGGTATTCAGGGCGCTCGATTTTCCAGCATTGGAGCGACCAGCAAAAGCGACTTCATAGCCACTGTCTGCCGGTGATTGGGATAATTTGGCCGCACTTTTCAGAAAGTGGGCTTGATGATAGTAGGGGTTCATGGTCATCCTTCAATCGGTGAACCCGTAAGTTTAGCCTGTCTGGGCTGCCGGTCACCAGTCTGGTGTACGTGAAAGCACCAGAAGGTTATGTGGCTATTATGGAAGTTAAATTATCTTTCGGAGAAAGATCAACTCCAGAGGCGTTGAATCCAGGACTTTTTGCTCAATTTGGTTTGAGCCCCAGCCTTGATAAAGAAGCCACTGTATTGCATATCCTCTTCCATAATATGCTTTGTCAGCCAGGTTTTGAGAAAGTGCATCAACTCAAAGCCGATGGCGGTCTTGCCCGTTGAGACCTTCTCCAGAAGGTCAGAGACAGACTCGAGTAGCTCTTCATGGATCTCTTTATGCTCATCGTATCCGGGGTAGTTGAGGATACGCATCAGACTCTCTTCAACAGCAAAATGTATGCGAGTGTATTCAGCCAGATCAGCAAGAATGGCCTGGACTACATCACTTCCATGGCGCTGATGTATCGCTTCATGCATTTTATTTACTAAATCGACCAGCATTTTGTGCTGTTCGTCGATCTCTTCGATGCCGACACTTAAAGTGTCGGTCCACTCTACAAATTTGCCCATATGTGCATCCTTACTACTCGATAATATCTTCTTAGTTTGTCAAATAAACGGCATTATATTGTGACAGGCTTCACGTATTCGCACAAATATAAGCGGCTGTGGTTTTTTAAACTTTAATCACCCCTTTCCCATGTTCCCGATTTTCCACCACTCTTCTCTATAAGCTGAACATTAAGGAGAGACATTCCCCGGTCAACAGCTTTGCACATATCGTATATGGTGAGCAATGTGATCTGAGTGGCACAGAGTGCTTCGATCTCTACACCAGTCTGGCCCTGAGTTTCGACATGGCAACGGCAGTAGATAGTACTGGTCTCTTTTTCCGGGATGAGGTCGATAGCAACCTTGGTCAGGGAGAGGGGATGGCAGAGTGGAATCAGGTCTGATGCTTTTTTAGCTGCCATGATGCCGGCAACCCGAGCGATACCGAGCACATCCCCCTTTTTGTGACGGCCTTCAACGACCATTTCAAGGGTCTCAGCCTGCATCGATATTCGACCTTCGGCAATTGCCTTGCGCCGGGTTGAGGCTTTATCCCCCACATCCACCATGTGAGCCTCACCAGAGGCGTTGAAGTGGGTGAACTCTGCCATCAATATCCTGCCTCGCGTTCAATCTGCTTAGAGATTTCCCGTGCCTCGAAAGTCATTTCTTCCAGGTCAGCCATAACAAAGGTGGCTGGCGATTTACCTACGCCACCTATGGTACCGGGATTGATCAGGTGTGTGGTACCACCTTGGATATTGGTGAATTGCTCAAACCCAAGTTTATGGCTGTGGCCGCAGCAGACCAGATCCCAGTCACCTGTTGCAGCCATCGCACGAGCATAGTGGGGGTAGTGCACCAGAAAGATTTTTCGACCGGCCAGTTCAACCCCTGCGTCCATACCATGATAGTGAATATTACTGTCATCATTGTTTGCTAACCTGGCCAGGGTATAGAGATCTCCGGAGTTGTTACCGTGGATCACATGTATAGGCAGGTCATATTTCTGCAGACAATGGAGTGTACTGGGTGCGACGACATCACCGCAGTGCAGTACAGCCTCAGCACCATCCTCCTTGGCCGACTCAACAGCGGCATCCAGTAAGGGAATATGGTCATGACTGTCAGAAACTATACAGACCTTCATATTTCGCTCCTGGATACCTTGACACTATCTCTGGCAATGAACACTTAGAAGTGTGGTTTTTCAGGTGCGTCTTGGAACATTTTGACCGAATTACTAATCTCATTCTTAGCTGCTTCAATGCCATCCCATCCGGAAACACGAACCCATTTTCCCTCATCGAGATCTTTGTAGTGTTCAAAGAAATGGGCAATACGCTCCATAAGCTCCGTAGGCATATCCTCATAGCTTTTTACATGGCTCCAGCGGCTTGAGACGCTGTCTATGGGTACCGCAACAACTTTCGCGTCATCACCGGATTCGTCGGTCATTTTCAAAACCGCAACTGGACGGCAGCGGATTACTGAGCCTGGAATCAGGGGAAATGCAGTAGGCACCATAACATCGCAGGGGTCGCCGTCGTCTGACAGGGTATGGGGAATATAGCCATAGTTGGCAGGATAGTGCATGGCCGTACGCAGGATGCGGTCGACGAACATCGCCCCAGTCTCTTTGTCGACCTCATATTTCACAGGTTCTGCATTTGCGGGGATTTCAATTATGACGTTTATTTCGTCAGGAATGTTTTTTCCCGATGAGACGCGGTCTAGGTTCATTTATCTTACCTTGCAGGTGGAAAACAGCTGTTATCGAATCCAGCCGGTTGGGCCGGTGGTGTTTGAGAAGTGAAGAGTACGGATAACCAGAGCAGGTGTCTAGTGCAGTGTCCTATATTGTTTGATGTTTTTAGAGGCCCACAAATGCAGCAGGCTAAGGGTTATCAGGCTAAAAATGGCAGGCCACTATCCAACGAGATGCAAGCAGCTACCTTGCGCTGCACAACTGCACTTACATGGGTTATATCAGTCAAGCTGCCGAATATAGAAACCGGATAACCACGAATTAAGAGTGGCCTTTGGTCACTAAAAAGGGGAGCCGAAGCTCCCCTGATTCTTGCTTGAAGTGTCCTATTTTAGAGAATAGGCACAATCAACAGTGCAACGATGTTGATAATCTTGATCAAAGGATTGATCGCAGGACCGGCAGTATCTTTGTAGGGGTCACCCACGGTGTCCCCGGTAACGGCTGCCTTATGTGCGTCAGAGCCTTTGCCACCGAAATTTCCATCTTCGATGTACTTTTTCGCATTATCCCAGGCACCACCACCGGCGGTCATTGAGATGGCGACAAACAGACCGGTTACGATGGTACCGATCAGCAAGCCACCCAGCGCCTGGGCACCGAGAAACAGGCCGACCAGCAGCGGTACTGCAATGGGCAGCAGAGAAGGGATGATCATCTCCTTGATGGCTGCCTTGGTCAGCATATCTACAGCATTGCCATAATCAGGCTTCTCGCTGTGGTCCATAATCCCAGGTTTCTCGCGAAATTGACGCCGCACCTCATTGACGATTCCACCAGCAGCTCGACCCACTGCCTCCATGGCCATGGCACCGAACAGGAAGGGCACAAGGCCACCAATGAGCAGGCCAATAAGTACCATGTGGTTGGATAGGTCGAAGCTTATGCCGGAACCGAAATGGCTCTCCAGACTGTGCGTGTAGTCGGCAAACAACACCAGTGCTGCAAGACCTGCTGATCCGATCGCATAACCCTTGGTCACTGCTTTGGTGGTATTGCCCACCGCATCCAGTGGATCAGTGATATTACGGATCTTCTCGTCCAGCTCCGCCATCTCGGCGATGCCACCGGCGTTATCGGTGATAGGACCGTAGGCATCAAGGGCGACAATGATGCCTGTCATAGAGAGCATGGCAGTGGCTGCAATGGCGATACCGTAGAGGCCGGCCATGTCATAAGCGCCCCAGATTGCTGCGCATATTACCAATACCGGTGCCGCAGTGGCCTTCATCGAGATGCCCAGGCCGGCGATGACATTGGTGCCGTCTCCGGTTGTGGATGCTTCAGCGATGGAGCGGACAGGGGAGTATTCGGTAGAGGTGTAGTACTCTGTGATTACCACCATGGCTGCAGTCAGCACCAGGCCAATCATGGCAGATCCAAAGAGTGCCATTACCGGGTCAGTCACAGCGACACCACCGACCACAATGTTCGCACCGCTCATCATGTAGTCAGTGACAAAGTAGAAGGCTATAGCCGCCAATACACCCGCGACAATCAGACCCTTATAGAGGGCTGGCATCACATTGGTATCGGAATCCTTCGCTTTGACGAAGTAGGTGCCGATGATGGAAGCAATAATGGAGACACCCCCCAGTACCAAGGGGTAGATAACCGCCTCGTTACCCAGTCCTGTAACCAGCAGGCTGCCAAGCAGCATGGTGGCAACTACGGTAACCGCATAGGTCTCGAAAAGATCGGCAGCCATACCTGCGCAGTCACCAACATTGTCACCTACATTGTCGGCGATAACTGCAGGGTTGCGTGGGTCATCCTCAGGGATTCCAGCTTCTACTTTACCAACAATATCAGCACCAACATCGGCACCTTTGGTGAAGATGCCGCCACCCAGTCGGGCAAAGATGGAGATCAGTGAGCCACCGAAAGCCAGTCCGACCAATGCATGCAGGGCATGGGCGTCTGAGACACCCATTGCGTTGAGGATGTAGTAGTAACCGGCGACACCCAACAGGGCGAGACCGACTACCAGCATGCCAGTAATAGCACCACCACGGAAGGCGATCTGAAGGGCGGCGTTGATACCATTATGGGCAGCTTCAGCTGTACGCAGATTGGAGCGAACAGAGATGTTCATGCCAATGTAACCTGCCAAACCTGAGAAGATGGCGCCAATCGCAAAACCAATGGCTGTAGCGCTGTCCAGTCCGAAGAAAATAACCACCAGCACGACTGCGCCAACGATACCGATGGCGGTGTATTGTCGGTTTAGATAGGCTTGAGCGCCCTCCTGGATAGCGCCGGCGATCTCGCGCATTTTTTCGTTGCCTTCCGGCTGAGCGAGTATCCATTTAACGGATATGAGGCCATAAACCAGTGCAGCTGCGGCACAGGCTAGGGCAAAGATCAGTTCTATATTCACTTAGAGATCCTCCACTGAGTAATGATAAAAGAGTTCAGGTACAAAATAGGTGTGCGACACTTATCAGCCTCCATAGCGTTTATTTTTTCTAAGCACGTACACACAAATAAGGGGGCTGATAAGCCCCCTCTTTGTCGTTGTCTAGAGTTCAAAAGTATCTAGTTTTTTTGGAACTGCTACGCCTTTCATCGTTACGTAGTCAGGCATTCCATTATCTTTATAAGGGGGGTATGCCTCACCTTTGATCAGTGGGTAGAGGTACTCCTTACAGGCATCGGTAATTCCGAAGCCATCCTCGGTAATAAAATCCAAAGGCATCATTTTCTCTACATTGGCGACCTCGCTGAGAGGTGCCTCACCGATATGCCATTTGTAGGGGTTTGATGATTCGCGTACCACTGTAGGCATGATGGAGTTCTTTCCTTCAAGTGCCTTTTCCACCGCAGCCTGGCCAAGCGCATAAGCCTGAGCAACATCAGATTCTGAGGTAAGGTGGCGAGCAGCCCGCTGTAGATAGTCTGCAACAGCCCAGTGGAACTTATGGCCCAGAGCATCCTTAATCATATTTGCTACAACAGGTGCAGCACCGCCTAGTTGGGCATGTCCAAAAGCATCTCTGGTGCCCTGTTCAGCTAGGAATTTACCATCAGGCCAGTGACAGCCTTCCGATACCACAATGGTGCAGTAGCCATGCTCTTTTACCTTGGCATCGACATTGGCCAGGAATTTATCTTTGTCGAACTCAATCTCCGGGAACAGAATGACGACAGGTATGCCTTCATCCTCTACCAGGCCGCCGGCAGCAGCGATCCAGCCAGCATGGCGCCCCATAACTTCGATGACAAAAATCTTGGTCGAGGTGGCGGCCATGGAGCGTACATCGTAGGAAGCTTCCAGAGTGGAGACCGCGATATATTTCGCTACAGAGCCAAAACCTGGGCAGTTATCTGTGATCGGCAGGTCATTATCGACAGTTTTCGGTACGTGAATAGCCTGTACCGGGAAACCCATCTTTTCAGAGAGTTGTGAGACTTTGTAGCAGGTATCAGCAGAGTCACCACCGCCATTGTAGAAAAAATAGCCAATGTTGTGTGCTTTAAAGATCTCGATCAGGCGCTCATATTCACGCTTATTCTCTTCAAGACTCTTTAGTTTGAAGCGGCAGGAACCAAAGCCACCGGATGGGGTGTGCTTCAATGCTGCGATATCCTCAGCTGACTCCTGGCTGGTATCGATTAACTCTTCAGTCAATGCGCCAATGATGCCGTTACGGCCGGCGTAGACATTGGCAATCTTGTCTGGGTGTTTACGCGCGGTTTCGATAACCCCGCATGCAGAAGCGTTGATTACTGCTGTAACGCCCCCCGATTGTGCATAGAAAGCATTTTTTGCTGTCATGAGTTAGATCCCCTTTATGTTATTGATATTAATATATTTTATTGAATTTGATCTGGCCGTTTAGAGGTCACCTTTCTGCTGGGCCGAATGGTCGGCCTGTGCCTGTAGAAGCGACACAATACACTCTGTCAGGTCGTCATATTCGTGTACCCCGGTACCATACTGCTGATAGCCACGGTAGAAAAACTGGCAGCGATATTTACGACTACCGGTCTTAAAAATGATGAAGTTGCACTCCTCTTGATCCCAGTAGACAACTGGGCAACTGCTCAACTCCCGATCAGATGGCATGAGGCGGATTTCTGCATCCGCGATCTGGGTTTCCACCTTTTGACCATATCGTTCAGTCAATGTGGTTTCGATGATCCAATGCTCAGAATCTGTAATATCTGGGATTTGCGGCATGAGGTTACTCTGCTTACAGTCACTTCGTGAGGCAGAGAAGAATAATCTAATCGAGCCTTTTAGTACATAAAGTCCGTTGACTTTACTGGAAATCTTGGATTAGCTTACCCAACAGAACAAGATTCGGCTAATCCAAAAGTTGGATGGAGTCATGGAATTTCTTAATTAATAAATAAGTGAAATCTGTGACTTCATGCCGGTAAATCTTACAAGTCATTGATCTTAGAGCCATATGTTCCATTCCATATACTCTATTTGCCCCCAAAGCCGGGGATACCGAATTGACCAAAATATAGAGCAGCAGTTAGCCTGTGCCGGGTCAAGTGCCATTGATGTGTCTCAACTCTGGTTCGAGCCGGGGCGGGTCACATAGAATACTGAAATGCAAGGGATTATCCGACATTGTGACCTGGCCATGGGGGAAGTGTAAGGAATGCGTATTGTGATACTCGGGGCGCCTGGAGCGGGCAAGAAAACCCAATCAGCCCTATTGGCGGAAAAGCTCAAGCTCTCCATCGTAACGACTGGCGAACTCCTCAAGAGAGCTGTAGCTGAACAGAACCCATTGGGTTTGGAGGCGAAAGCACAACAGGATGCTGGGCATGTGGTGACTGAAGATATTATTCTTGGCCTGCTGCGTGACCATTTTCTGAAACCCACCCTGAGCAGTGGCTTTATTCTGGATGGTTTTCCAAGGAATCTTTTACAGGCTCTGACACTGGATGAGCTGTTAGTCGAGCTCGACATGCCTCTCGATAGGGTCATCCTGCTTGATATCGATGTAGACAATCTGATGGAGCGCCTGGTTGGACGACTTACCTGCCGCAGCTGCAATCAGCTCTACAATGCCTACCGGAACCCACCGCTAGTTGATGACGTCTGCGACAGCTGTGGAGGGCGCCTGCATAAACGTTCGGATGACAATGAAGAGACGGTAAGTAACCGCATCCATGTGTTTGATCATCTGGTCGCTCCCCTCATAACCCACTATGAGAAGAGTAACAGGCTGGCCAGAGTCGATGGTAACGGTGAGCTTGAAACTGTTTTCCAGGGCATGCTTGAGGCCATTGAAGGCTCTGCGCTCAACAGCTCTGAAACAACACCAAAGGGGAATCAACCTGAAGTCTCGGTTGAGCGTGCGAGTGTGGTGCAGATGCCACCTCCAGCAACTGAAGAAGCAAAAAAGCCCGAGGATGAGCAGTCAAAGCCTCAATCAGAGACAGCCTCAGTAGAGAAAAAATCTGGAATTGCGAGAAAAAAGAAGTCAAAAATCGCTAAAAAAGCAAAAGCTGCGGGTAAGAGTGTAGTTAAGAAGAAAAAGAGCGTCCCTGGTGCTGGAACAAAAACGGTTACAAAAAAAGCGGCAAAAAAGGCTGAAAAGGTAACTAAAAAGAGCGCCAAGGTGGTAAAAAAGGCAGCGACGAAAAAAAGTCGCTCATCAGTGAGCCGTAAGAGAGCTGTTCAGCTGAAAAAGCGAGTGGCTAAAAAAAGTGCGTCTAATGCCAAGACCAGTAGCAGTAAGAAGGTAGTGGCGAAAAAATCAGTAGTTAAAAAATCGACCGTCAAGAAGAGTCTGAAAGTAACTAAAAAAACCGCAGCCAAGAAAAAGGTAGTGAAAAGAAGCAAGGTTACACAGGTAGGAAAAAAGGCCAGCAAAAAGCCGCTTCCAAAACAGAAGATAGCAAAGAAGAGCAGTAACAAGAAAGTGGCTGCAAAAAAGAGAAGAAGCAAGAAAAAAACAGTTAAAAAGAGGGCGGCGAAGAGGTAAGTGTGATTCTCGGAAAGTGATCAGAGAGAAGCGATAGTTACAACGCATTAGGTTTAAGCAATTCAATAGATACTAATGTATCGAATTAGCCCAGTACAGTTTTTAGCAGCATGGTGGCAGGGCCGTTGAATTGATAAATCTCAATCAATGTCAATATTTACCCCCAGTGTGGAGTTGCTTTAGCTCATATTAAGCGTCGTTTACATTATACTCGGCAGATGAAAATTCCGGCTCTAAGCAATGTCTCTCCAATTTGGCGGCTCTATTGGCTGCTATCAATCATTACAATCATTTTGTCACTTTTAATCGCACGCTACTTTTATAATGACGTACTCGATGGCAAATTTAGGGATCTCGATCAATTTAATACACTAGTGAAAGAGGGATGGGTAGAGTCACGCCTTTTTGCACAGGAGTCAGTATTAAGAATTCTCTCAGAACGCCTGGTTGAGATGGACGCAATCGCGCACCCTGATCGATCATTGAATCTCTTAGACTCTCGAGTCAAGAACAGCGCCAATATTATTGGAATGGGTCTTTTTGATTCTGAAGGTAATTTGATTATTGCAACCCACAGCAGCAAAGAAAAGTTTCCCAATCTGAAAAAAAATAGTGCAACCGTCAGTACTTTTATAGATACGTTAAACCGCAGCCACATGGTGTTGGGTCATACCTACTACAATCCTTTCTTTGATAAATGGATACTTCCATTACGTTTAGCGTTTCGGTCAGCTGAGGGCAAACAGTACGTCGTAGCCTCATGGTTAGATGCGGAAAGTGGAAACGCACTGTTTAACCATGACAATATCCCTGATGATATAGCCTCAGCAGTAATTTCCAATGATTTTTACATGCTGGATTACAAGATCAATTATCCGCGAGATTACATCTTTTTTCAGGTTCCCTTGCCAGAAGCTGTTGTCGATCAGTTTAACTTGCGTAAGCTCAAAGGAAAGCAGCGTATACTTCAACCCTATATAGACCGCAATGAGTATCTACGCTACATATCCGTAACTTATATTCCAAAATATGAGATATATATATCTCTGACTCGCGCTCACAGAGAAGCAATCAAAGGATTCACACCCATCGCGAAAAAAATTGCCCTTGCTACACTCTTTTTCTGGTTGATCCTCTACCTTTTCTTCTACATTGTTTCCAAGAAAGAGAAAAAAGCAATCGCAGCATTAGAGTATCAAGCGAAGCACGATAACGTCACAGGATTGATGAATCGATTTGCGATTAGTCAGCAGATAGGAATTTACATCGCCAAAGAAAAGCAGTTCTGCCTCGCCTTTGTTGATCTCGATAATTTTAAAACCGTAAATGATCTATATGGGCATAGAACTGGAGACAAGGTACTCGCCCAGGTTGCTGAACGGCTCATGACAGTAATTGAGGATGATATACATTGTGCGCGATTCAGTGGAGATGAGTTTGCACTGATAATTCCACACGTTCCTGAAAAAGCAGTCGATGTCTACCTGAATGTACTTGAATTAATCAAACTCCCATTCGATTTAGAATATAATGCACTACATATCAGCGCGAGTATGGGGGTAACTGTATATCCCTCTGATTCCGATAACTCGGAAGAGCTCATGCGTTTTGCCGATATCGCCCTAAACCAGGCGAAGAAGAAAAAGGATCGCCTTACCTTTTTCGATCAGGATTTTTATAAGAAAATAGAACGTAGATCGATTATCCAAGAGCTTTTTAATTCTGCCCTGGAGCGTGATGAGTTCTACATCGCATATCAACCACAGATAGATATAAAATCCAATTCAGTCATTGGTGTGGAAGCATTGGCGAGATGGAAGAGCCATGATTTAGGAGAGATATCACCCGCTGAATTTATTCCTATAGCCGAGGAGGCGGGCTTTATCATCCCTCTGGGAATGCATATTCTGGAAATTGCGTGCAAAACGACGCAAAATCTTTGGGAACAAACAGATCAGAAATTTAAACTCTCAGTCAACGTCTCTGTACGCCAACTGGTTGATGAAAACTTCATTGCAAACGTCAGCAAAATCATTAACAAGCTAAAGTTTCCGTTTGAAAAACTTGTTCTGGAAGTCACTGAAAGCATCATGATTGACGACAGTGATAAGATTATTCATACGCTTCAAAGTTTACTAGACCAGGGAATAGGAATCTCTCTTGATGATTTTGGCACAGGCTTCTCCTCATTGAGCATGGTAAGCAAATTACCCATCACTGAACTCAAAATAGACCAAAGTTTTGTTTTTAACTTATTAGTCGATGAAGATAGCGCTCATCTATCTGAAATAATCATTCAAATCGGACAACATCTTAACCTGGATATTATCGCCGAAGGTGTTGAACAGAAAGAACACGTCGAACTTCTAAAACAGTGTGGATGCCATATTTTACAGGGGTACTACTTTTCAAAGCCATTGAACGATGAAGACTTAATAACCTATCTACTTGAGCAAAACATCGGTTCAGAGGGTATGTGTCTTTAATATATAAAAAAATTAATGCCTGAGCAGGCGCAATTTAAAAAAATCAGCAAATTAAGTATTTATGACAAAAAGAAGGGTTGCACGAATTTCCTATCTGTCAACTTTCTTGGATATCGTAAAAATAGTATTCCCACTAGTAAAATTAGGAATTTTAGTCACTGCTGTCACATAAACTTTAAATCTTCTCCGAACAACTCTGAAAGCCCCTCTCCCTTTACGGGAGAGGGGTTGGGGAGAGGGTGTACGCGAAGCGTTTCATGTGATTGAAAGAATAAAGAACTGCATTGATCGTTCATATTTATCTTGCTGATTGTTGGGGGAAGTAGGGTGTTCATTCTCCCCCTCTCTCCCGGCCCCTCTCCCGCGAGGGGAGAGGGGAGTCTGGTACAAACCGGTATCATCATTTACAGATTAGACTGGGTAGATCGTTTACAGGTAGATAATGCATAGGTAAGGAGGAAAGACCTATGCCCTGGAAACGAGAGACCCCAATGGATCAAAAAATGATGTTAATAGGCGATTGGCTGAGTGGTGACTTCAGCAAGTCTGAGCTAGCGAGATATTACGGCATCAGTCGACCAACAGTTCATAAATGGATCAGTCGATATGTGCAGGAAGGTAACAAAGGTCTTGAGGAGCGCAGTCGAGCCCCCCTTAGTTGCCCCCACCAAACAGGCGATAAAGTCGTCCAGAGGCTGATCAAAGCAAAGCAGCAGCATATGGATTGGGGGCCGAAAAAACTTGTACGGCATCTGCGGAAGCAGAGCCCTCGAACGGTCTGGCCAGCTGCCAGCACAGCAGGAGAGATTCTTCGTAAGGCTGGCTTGGTTAGTCGGCGCCGGCGTATTCATAAGACGCCGCTTTACGAACAACCCTTAAGTCATTGTAAAAAGCCGAACCAAGTATGGAGCGTGGATTACAAAGGACAATTCAGAACGGGGGATGGTCGCTGGTGTTACCCGCTGACGCTAACGGATAATGACAGCCGCTATTTGCTGGCTTGCCAAGGGTTGCATCAACCAAGACTAGAGGAGACGCAACCTTGGCTGGAATGGGCATTCCGTGAATATGGGTTACCGGATGCAATACGTAGCGACAATGGGGCACCATTTGCATCAACCGGATTGTCAGGCCTGTCAACCTTATCGGTATGGTGGCTTAAGCTGGGTATAACCCCGGAACGGATAAAGCCCGGACGTCCAGATCAAAACGGACGTCATGAACGTATGCACCGCTCACTTAAAGCGGCGACCCTAAACCCTCCGGCCCAGAATCTGCGTAGACAACAGGCCGTGTTCAATGCATTTGTGGTGGAGTTTAATAACCAACGTCCACATGAAGCATTAGGAATGGAAACACCATCATCACGATACTATCCCTCTGAACGAGCTTACCCCATGAAAATAGCTGATATTGAGTATGGTGATGAGTTTGAAGTGCGGAGAGTCCGTAGTAATGGTGAGATCAAGTGGCGGGGACAATTATTGTATACCTCAGCTGCACTTATAGGAGAGCTTGTTGGTTTGAAGATAAATGATCATGACCAATTAGAACTATTTTTCAGCACATGGCATATAGGCACTATGGACCCTATACGTCAAAGATTTGTGAGCCAATAATGTGTAAACGATCTACCCGGTCTAATCTGTAAACGATGTTCCAGTTGCACATCTCTCCCTACCTACGTAAGATACTGAGGACTTGTGAGAGTGGTAGCTTCGTCTTTTAACCACACTATTTCCCGCTGTGTATGTTGCTACCTATAAATCCATTCGAAAGCCAACTTTAAAAGTTTGTCCGCTCCAGTTGTTGTGTACAAATGAGGTGCCATAGTTGATGTAGGCTTCTGCTCCTCGTTTGAATTTTGCTGAGGTGCCGATCTTTAATCTTAGATAATCTCTGTCGGGATCACTGGTGGTTATTGGAATGGCGTTGCCATCTGAGTCATAAAGGAAAAAGGCATTAAGATTTTGTGCACTATCTTTGTATTCATGTAGCCAATCGATGCTTGAAAAGGGCATGAGTGTGCCCCAGTTCATATCCTGTGTGTAGCTGAGTTTTCCACCCAGATTCCATGCCAGCCAATGCCGATTGATGGCGCTAGTCCGTGAAGCCCAGCTGCTGCCCTGAGTATTAGTATCTACAGACTGTTCCCTAAATCCATCTACATTTGATCTGATGTATTGTAAATCCATGCGTGGTTCAAAGGTCCAGAATTTATTTCTGAAGTCGTAACCTGAACCGAAAAAAAGAGTAAATTTGTCGCTATTATAGTTAGCCATCATCTGTTGAATGACAGGGTCAGACTGATCAAGTTGATAGCTAATAAGTCGCTGTTGCTGAATATTGTTTATTCCGTAGCTGGCTGCAAAATCGAGATGGTATTTTTCTCTTCCAGAGTATGTGCCGTAGAGACTGAAGCTGTAACCTTTTGTATCCAGGTCGCCTGTACCATTCATTAAGCTGGTATTGGTATCTATATAACCCAAAGCGCTGCCTAAAATCAGTCGATCTGTAAGACGGTAGTCTGTACCAAATGTCACGCCCTGAGTATTAAACTTAAGGCTTGAGTCTGGGTCAACTAAACTGCTTTTACTGGTAACGATATCACCGGTGAAGAACACCCCGTAATTTGAGTCGATTCTCAACTGATCTGCATCTAAACCACTCCTCTGTTTACGCTGTTTTTCGTAAGCGTTGTTAATTTTACCAATGGGTAATTTTTGATCATAGATATGTAGATCAAATTCCTGAAGTGACAAACCCCGGCGACCTGTACGCAATGAATTGAATCGGGATTTTAAATTATTAATCTGTGCCACGCTGCCCGCTCTAGCTATCTGATTAGTTTTGCTGGCATGCCTCGGTATAATCTGCAGTAGGGCTGAGGTGGTTTGAGTGTCATTTTCTCGTGCAGCATTGATCAAGGCATTGCAGTCTTGCTGTAAGCGCGGGCTTTTCATTTTATTCATACAGGTCTCTGCAATGGCGTAACTGATGGGGAGTGCATTAGTATTGCCTGATAAATATGGCTGCAGAAGGTTTGAGATAGAACTGACTGTGTCATGCTCCGTATCGTGCCGAGAGGTAATATTACTATTCAAGTCATTCTCAACTATCTGTTGATCTGAGTTTATATCAGATAGCTGTGGTGTTGTTGAGGTAAGTAGATTGCAGGGGCTACTACTATTTAGGCAGGCATCGATCTGTTGTGTCAGTGCATACTTAGGAATTAATAGCATAAGAAAGAGTATGCAATGAACTGCATAAGTACGATCGAAGTACCTTCCTGTAGTATTTTTGCTGAATATAAGCATGTCAATCCTTAGCAACTGAGCTTTAGTAAAAACTCTGCTGTTCCATGCCCTGAATATATGACCTGCTGATAGTCTGGGAGTTGTTCGCAGTACGCGTGTAACAGTCTGTTGCGCCTCTTAGGCAAGGTTAAAAACAGGTTTTAAGTAGTAAAACCTATCGTCATTTCAAGGTGAAATCTTTAGGTGCTCTGCAGAAAATGGAGCAATTTGAGGGGTTTTTCAGGAAGTGGAATCTTTTTTTCAGCGTTAGGTTTCCACCTGTGAAATGGTTAGATGGATAGCATCAAAAAAGAAAAAGAATAGGAGCCCCAATTTCGATAACACGATCTAAGCACTGTACCTTCAACGTTTACCGCTAAGTCGGTAAAATCCTATTAAGCACCTTTCCATCTCTGTTTTATCAGGTTTTGAATGTTTAGTTTTATCTGACTCAAGCGAGAAACTGTTTCTTCTGCAAGGTTATGAGTGAAAACGCTTAACCATAGGTGGAAATGCCTCCTGTACAGTAGCGGGGACCGTGCTGGTTCGGTCCCCGCAGGCGGGTTAACAGGCGTCGTCTTTCTTCTCGCACTCTTCGTCGAAACAGCAGGCATCGAGGCTTTGGGGCGTACAACTGCGATCACAACAGCACTCGCTGCAGCCACACTCGTCGCAATCCTTTCTCGGTGCTTTTTCCCAGACGGTGTAAGCGAGTAGGTCAAGGGTGGTTTTCGGGTTTTGTGGATCGTCACTCTTGATCACCAGACCCTGGGCCCGTGGGCATTTCTCCTCAGCTTTGTAACGTATGAGGATGTCGAGGCTTGCGCCCGGCTGGAGCGTTGCAGGGAATGGGTTGTTGACCAGTTTCCAGTACTTGCTCTGACGAGCAAGACCGACATGGGTGATTTGAAGCTGGCAGTGGCCTGTATTCGTGAGGGTGAGTATCTGCTCTCCTACACAGCAGGCCTTGACGCCGCCAATACAGGTCGAGCCGGTGATCGACAGACGCCCTGGAGGCGCAGTGCCAGTGACCTTAATCTTCTTCGGTCCCTGGGGATCGTCACTGTTGATCGTGAGCATGCCCGTCTTTGCACCGAAATCGGATGGCTGCAACCGAATAGGCAGTTGGAGGCTGTCGCCCGCACCGATGATGATGGGGTAGCTCTGCACGCTTGGGAGGACAAATTCGGCGCTCGACGAGGCGATGCTCTGGATCGTCAGCGGACAGTGGGCGCTGTTTGAGAGGGTCAACATCCGGTCGGTGAAGTCACCGATGCAGGTGTTGCCGA
This sequence comes from Candidatus Thiodiazotropha sp. AKAK3, assembly GCF_058244645.1. Lineage (NCBI taxonomy): Bacteria > Pseudomonadati > Pseudomonadota > Gammaproteobacteria > Chromatiales > Sedimenticolaceae > Candidatus Thiodiazotropha > Candidatus Thiodiazotropha sp. AKAK3. The sequence continues at coordinate 15,779 of NZ_JBSYOQ010000059.1, read as the reverse complement.
AATCACCATTGTCAGCGATTGCTGAAACCAGGCGTGGCGGCGCTGCTTTACCAGAGACGTTGAGTACGCGAACCCCGTCAGGGTCGTTGGAGAAGACTCGGATTAACCCCGCCTTATTACCGAAAGAGGTAGGCTGGAAGCGTATGGGTAAGTCAATGCTGTCTCCAGAGGCGATCACGATAGGGTAGGCGATTACGCCGGGCGCAATGAATTCCCCCGAATTCGAAACGATGTTGGTTATCGAGAGCATGCCAAACCCACTATTGGAGAGCGTCAGCATCATATCTTTTGATCTGCCGACACAGACATTCATGAAGGCGCCAGTATCAGGCAGTACGGTGACAAGCCGTGAGCGGAGTTGTACTGTGCGGATTGCGATGTTGTTGTCATTGGGAACGAGTCGCCAATCCTCGATGGTGCGACCTGCATGGTATTTGTCTGCGTTGTCCGGATCACCCTCGGCCGAGACCACCATCATCATGCTGTCATCGCCGTCTTCGTTCGGGTTCGGAACCCATGCGAAGGGGCCGACTACGATCTCTTCGCTGTCGTTCGGCTGGATCGTGGCTGCGCCAATCTCCGCAGTCTCCATGGCTTTGAAATCTGTGGGCCAGAGATGTCCCTCAAGCGGCTTGCAATGGAAACCCCGGACATTGACCTGATTGGCGGTCGAGCTACCGCGGTTTTTGATCCGGACATAGGCGTAGTTGGTACCGATCACTGGTTCCTGATGCGCGCTGCTGCCATCGGGCTGGTGACGGTTCCAGATGGTGGTGGTGGCGCGGTGGTCGGCGAGATATTCATATTCGCCGCCGCGCCCGTCGTCGATATAGACGTCAACTAAGGGTGGATCACCGTCGTTCAGATCCTGTCTCTCGAAAGACCATTCTAATACCTTGGTGTAGGCGCCACCCGAGAGGCCGTGTGTTGTCCAGTCGCCTGCATCGGCGGTCAGTAGTGCATCGAGGAAACCTGCCGGGGAGTTTGGGTTTGTCCCAGGGGATAGGGTGCTGACAGCGCGGAGTATAAGATAGGCCATAAGATGGGCCGAGAATTCGCGTCGGGTCAGCGCTGTGGAATCACCGCCGATGCTGCGATAGGCGCGGAACAGCGTTGTCGACAGGATCTGCTCGGAGGAGTAGCTACCGACATCATTGGCGCCACCCCAGCCCCAGCCAGCGGCGGGGTCGCGGTCTGAGCGTCGGCCTAAGGCGGAATAGGGCCAAAGCAGGAAGCGGTCGTTGTTGCCGCCATTGTGCCATCCGGAATAGGGGTCATTCAGAATCATGCCAAAGCTATCGCCAGCACTGTGCGCGAAGCCAAAATTCGGGCCGTTCACATGGTCGTAGAGGATGCCGTGCCCACCCAGCTCGTGCAGTACCAGATACCAGTCCGAGGCATTGCCTGTGGGGGTTCCGCCGGTGTTGTCGATTCGGCCGTAGCAGGTATGGTCTATGCCATCTCCATCACCGATGCAATGGCCGTTGTTGCTGCCACTGAACCCTCTGTGGTCGACGTTGATTGGAAAACTCGTACCGTCGAAATAGGTATCGAGTGGGAATCCTAGATCCTGAACCAGACGGAAAAAACGGTCGTTATGATAGTAGGCGTTGACCGCAAGAAACTCATCAGTGCGAACATCGTAGTCAAAATCAACACCCTCAGGCTGGGTGGGTGGTGCAATGTTGGGGTTGTGCACATTGGTCACTTGGACATATTCACCTGTAAGTGATTGTGTACCGCCTACAGCTGGGTCAAGCCCAAGAAGCTCGACATCGTCCCGCAGCGGATTGAGCACAGCATTGCTTTGGCTGGCGTCGTTTGCTGTGTCACCTGTCGAAACAATCGGGTCGTAAGTGAAGACGAGTCCGTTCACATGAGAGGTGAGCGCCCGCATGTAGAGAATGTCACCTGTTGCGACACTGACCAGAAGCCGCCAGTTCATCCGATGTCCCTCGTAAGGTAGTCGGATGATAAGTTCTGCAACAAGATGCCAGCTACCCTCGTTGATTGAGTCGGGGAGTTTGGGGAGTGGCAGGGTTGGAAGGTCTTCATGCTCAATCTGTTCAGCAGGGTTTTTCTGCTGATTTTGAAGTGGTTCAAGGTAGTCCTGCTGACGTCGTGCGCGGTCAAACTGGTAGACGTAGAAACGCCCGGAGATAAGTTCCGGTGTTACACGCTCTTTGCCCTTTGCGTAGCCATCGAGGCATGAGCCGAGAATCTCGGAGAGTTGTGATGTCGGAGCGCCTGGCGTCTGTTTCGATGAGCTTTTAGCAGAGTTGGGGCCTGACTCACCAGCAGAGAAGAGTTTACGGTAGCGGTTGATGTCACGGGCTGGGGGGAGTTCGGCATACATACCCGTTTTGCTTGTGTTGACTATCGAAATGATGCGCCCGGTTTTATCATTTCTGGTCGCTGTGATACCGGCGCCCCAGACAGGTGTATCGAGATAGGTCTGGGCATAGACGTAGGTGGTGGTATCAAAGAAGCGCTTTTCATCGGTGAGATGAAAGGAGGGGCCTGATTTTTTGGGCTCGACATGGGTCGCATGACGGTCAAGCTCCCGGAGTTCACCGATGTCGATGCCGATTTCGCCAGCGAGGCGGCGAAGATGGGACTTCGCTGAGGTGTTATTCGGTGTAGACGAGTTATTGTCAGTAAAAGTGAGTGCCCGTATGGTGCCGTTATCATCGCGGGTAATCGTGGCGTTCAGATCTGTTTCTAGACGGTGTTTCATCGCTCTTCTCCATTAATAAGGCAATCAAACTTGTTGGAAATCACGAACAAATAAGCATCCTGCTAACTTCTCGAGCAAAACTTTATACTCAGCTTTCTTTGTCATTTAACAACTATTGTTTCTCCAGCTGGCGTTAGCCGACCCTGAGACGTAGTGGGCCTGAAACCAAGCAGATGAATCGTCGCAACAGAGAACATAAGGCAATGTTCAATCCCTTTGAAGGTCGAACCTAAATTGGTGTACTGTTCACTGAAATGGCGCTTTGCTCAGTCCAAGGTGCCCCACCGGCCATGTTAATCAGTGGTCGAAACCTCTCTCCTGCTGAGTTGACGACGACTCTGGAACGCTTGCGTGGGAAGTTAAATCCTAGTGTAGGAAGAGTACAGCGTCCTTTCAAAGTGAAAGTTACCGTGCAATTGAACGAACAATCATGTATGGGATTTTTATCCTGGATCGGTTGAATATCGACCCGGAAGCTTGACTCGATAGCGTAAAAAACTATGGCAACAAATACAACACAGTGATCGATATAAGGAAGGGATAAAGCAGTTAATTCAAGCAGGAAGAAAATGGTTCAGCGTGAGTGGGTTTTCGTTGCAGATCTATCAGACATCGCCCGCCTGAAATCTTGTAAACCCAGCCTCAGTCAAACGGTAACTGACCTTGAAATCTTGAATATCCCTCCTATCATTCGTTGGCGATGCTCTCCAAATAGGAGAAAGGTAAACCTCTCAGCCAACTTAGGCCAGGGGTGCCAGCTCCCGCCCGGTGCTCATTAACTCCGAGAGGCCATCTTGATTGGCTTGAATCTCCTTCACCGCCTTTTTGTAGAATCCCCGAAGATGCTTTTTCAGGTGCCTGCTTACCGTTGCGTTCGGGATCTCTTTCAATACCGCAAAGAGTGCCAGAGCATAAGTCGCCTCATACTCACTGAGTGCCGCCTGACGGACTGCACTTGGGTTATAACAACTACCGCATCCCCCCTTGAAGGTGAAGGCGCTATTGGCGAACATCAGCCCAAAGCCCATAAAGATAGCCAGCAGTTCCGTGGTTTCCGGCCAATAATCAGCGCCCCCGGGAGGTGGCTCCTGAGTCATCTGTCCTAGATAGTAGGCAAGGATGTGTGCGAAGCTTGCAATCATTCCTTCCGGGTTATTGATCTGTTGAGGGTTATAGGGAATTGAGAGGCGTTGCGACTGATCTTTCACAATACTTCCCTCTACATCCCCGCCTCTGATAGGGCCTTGTAACAGTAACGGCCTCTGGTCAATTACTGGACACTGGTTTTGATCGATAACCGAGGTTGGCCAATGCCTGACCCCGGCATATTGTTTAACCTGTTCAAAGATCAGTTTCGCCATGCCTTCCGTGCTATCCACAACACCTGGAAAGTACTCGTTGGTCGGCAACACCAGTCGGGTATCCTTATGGAAAAAATCGGCGTTAAAGTTTCTTAATGACCAGCCAAAGGTCGCAAGCAACCAATCCATGGAAGCTTGATTCAGCAGAGGTTTGTTCTTGATCAGACCAAACATTTTCAAAATGACTACCCCATTCAATAGCCTATCACTCAGCCCACGACATACAGATTCGGCGCCGTTGTATATTGGGAAAGGTATCAACGACATAAAAGCCCCTTTTCCAACTATCTTGAGTATCCAAGGTCACCGGGCGGTCGTCAAATTACCATGTGATGAATGGCGAACTCTGCAAGGCCTTTGTTACCTTCCTGCACATATCGACTGATCCATTTATTAATTGTTGGTCGACTGACGCCCTAATATCTCGCTAGCTCAGACTTGCTGAAATCACCACTTAGCCAATCGCCTATTAACATCATTTTTTGATCCATTGGGGTCTCTCGTTTTCAGGGCATAGGTCTTTCCTCCTTACCTATGCATTATCTACCTGTAAACGATCTACCCGGTCTAATCTGTAAATGATGTTACCGGTTTGTACCGAAACTCCCCTCTACCCTCGCGGGAGAGGGGCTGGGGGAGAGGGGGGGAATGAATATCCTATTATCCCCAACAATCAGCAAGATGAATTTATACGATCAATGTAGTTTTTCTCTTTCAACCGCATGAAACGCTTCGCGTACACCCTCTCCCCAACCCCTCTCCCGTAAAGGGAGAGGGGCTTTCAGAGTTGTTCTGAGAAGATTTATAGTTTATGGGGCAACAGTGGGCCCATAGCCCCCTTTGCATCAGAGCCAATGGCTTTGCTGACTGAAGTGATCAGTCATTTTCTTACCTTTGCGAAACTTACCCCAGTTGCGGTCTTATCGATAATCATCGTAAGAATGCTCCTCTTTGTTTCTACAGAAAAGCATGTAGTTATCTGGTTTGGAATCTATGACAAATTTATTTAGAACAGGCAACATTTGTTCAAAGTAGGCGCCTACCTGGAGGGGGAAGGTTTCAAGCGTCCGAGTATTCGGTATTTGGTACTTGCCCAAGTATTTCCAGTATTTGTAGCTGTGGTACCGCTGAGTCCGGATAAGCTGTTGGCCAAGCTGGTGCAGCTGACTATAATGCTAGTATGACCTTTGCCTAGCCGAAGCGTTGCTCGACGAGTTGAGTGCGTGGGTGACGGGCAGCGATATGGAAGATGCAGTAGGTTAAATCATCGCTAAGGTAGACCTGTTCGAGATCAGTGAAGAACTCGCTCTGATCACCTTCTTACGCACGCAATTGCAGGAGAAGACATGAACATAACCGGCAATGAAAAACCATTAATCCTCATCGTTGATGACATTATTGAAAACCTTCAGTTGTTGATGGCTATTCTGCGCAGCGAATTCGAAGTGATTGTTGCCAACAACGGTGCAAAGGCCTTGCAATTGGCGGCCGATTCGCCACCCCCTGAGCTGATCCTGCTGGATATCAGGATGCCTGTCATGGATGGCTACGAAGTGCTGCGCCGGCTCAAGGACAATCCCCTAAGCGCTGAGATTCCTGTCATCTTCGTCTCGGCATTGTCAGATGAGGCAAACGAGGCACAGGGACTGGACCTGGGTGCAGTGGATTACATTACCAAGCCGATCAATCCCGCTATTACCCTATTGCGGGTGCGCCATCAAATCGCACTGAGGAAAGCGCAGTCGGATCTGCTCAAGAGCCAGCAGGCGAACATACAGGCGGGGCGATTGGCTTCTATCGGGTATCTAGCAGCTGGTATTGCTCATGAAATTAATACACCAGCCCAATATATTACTAACAACCTGGCATATATTGGGGAGTCAATGGACTCAATTCGTTCGGTCCTTGAAGCCGCACAGAAGCTTGCTGAATCCACACCAAATACAGAGGGAATTAAAGTCTTCAATGAAGTCTGCACACCCGAGGATATCGAATTCATCCTTGAGGACCTTCCCGCGGCCATAAGACAATCTCAGGAGGGAATCACCCACATTGCCAAAATCGTCCAATCGATGAAAGAGTTTTCTCCTCAGGGAGCAGCTGAGAAACTTATCGGGAATATACATAATGTGCTCGACTCGGTCATTACAATCACCCACAACTCTTACAAAGATGTGGCTACCGTGACTAAGCACTATGCTCCAGACTTTCCGGAAATTCTCTGTAACATAGATGAACTGCGCCAGGTTTTCCTGAATTTAATCATCAATTCTATTCAGGCTATCGAGTCATCAGATAAGCGGGGGGAGAGCCTGGGTCAAATAGATATCACGACAGAGTTGCAGGGCGAGGCCGTGTCCATCTCCTTTGCCGATACGGGAGATGGTGTACCGGAAGAGATCCGCGATCACATATTTGATCCGTTCTTCACCACAAAGGATGTCGGCCAGGGAGCTGGTCAGGGGTTGAGTATCTGCTACGACATCATCGTCAATAAACACGGGGGTAAAATTGAGGTCGAGAATATTGCGGATTCCGGGGCCGTCTTTACCATCCATCTGCCGAAATGAGGATTATTACAAATTCTTGTAGCGCTAATGAGTTCACTTAGTGGGTGAAATAATCCAGATCATTGATATGGCATAATAATGCCTATATCACATGATCAAAAATAGCTAGGTTAGCAAGAGCACTAACATCGCTTGCAGGGACACGAAAACCAGAGCGAAGGTTTAGAGCAAGTACTTGACCGGCTTGTTCGTTATGTGTTTTAGAGACATGTGCTAAAAATTAAATACACCGCCTAATAAGAGAACTAATAGGCAAACACCCAGTATGATAAATGTTTCTTTACCATATGCTGTGTCTATTGAAGCCATTTTTTTACTTTCTGTTTTATCAATTTTATAGCTCTTAATCATCCATACGCTTTTGTATAGGAAATATATTATAAATATTCCAAAAGCTATGTAACTACTAATCACGATTTAACTTTAGGAGCTTATAGTGCTGCGTTTATATGGAGAGCGAGCGCTGCGAGTGCTTCCAAAATGAGCACCTTGTTATGTGGTTTGAATATTACCGGGGGAGGTTCAATTCTTTGTGCAGTAACTTGTTATGCGCAGGACTCTCAAGCTTAAAGTTGTTTTTACTCACCGGTGCCGACGAATCCCACCATACGCGAAATTTTCTCTCCCTCTTTTTCTATAAAATATTGACCAAGTTGAACTTGTTCGTTTCCATCAGGGCCCATTCCACTGAAAACGACAGTGACACGTGTCGCATTGGCGGTAGTATCACTTTTAACTACCTTTGCTGACCAACCCGGAGCATTTGCACTAAACATACCTACGTAATTATTTAATGCAGCAATGCCATTCAGAGTTTCAGGTGTACGAGGGTCGTCGTAGCGTATATTTTCAATGGTTGCACTAGTTATTTTAGCAAGTCTAAGTTCGTCTTCCTCGATTTGCCAGGCGTCAAAGAAGTTTGTGATGCATTCAGACACGTTATTCTCCTAAATATATTATAAAAAGTAACGGTTAACGCTCAGCTCTGCGGCTGGAAAAAAATTAAGGTGAAGCCGGAGCTTTTGCCTGTTCGAGTAAAATTACATTACTATGCGCTTGCGCGTAGTGCATCAATATCATGAAGATCAACTGGTCGTGCAAGAGCTTTTTTATAGTTGATTAAGTCTTCTTTTGCCATTAATGGAATGTTTATGCCATAGACTGAGCGGTACTCAATTTTTGAAAAATCGACCTCTAACTCAACCCATTCTTTGAGCGATGTGTCGAATATTTCAATGTCCTTCGAGCTACCAACTTCTATCTTAGTTACTCCGTACTTGAACTGGACGTATTTATCATTCCAGCCCTCAGCTTCTTCGATGTAGTGTTTTGCAGGCTTAGAGACATAATTATTACCTAGGTTGACTACATGATTAAAATATTCTTCAGGTACAAATATGTCGATGTCGTTAATAGCACGCTTTGAACCGTACATGAACGCTAACATATATTTTTCCTCGATCTTGGAAATGCAAGCGAGCATGAATTGCTCCGCTAGCATACTCGGGACCAAATGAACCAAACTCAATATCGTAGATGCCCCCGTATAGATAAGTTTTAAATATTTCAATTTTCGATATTAATTCGTCATAAGCGTTATAGCCTACATATACCTTTTGAACGAAAAGAGACAGACCATCTGAAGATGAAATCTGAAACTCATACATATCGTCGTCATGCCAAATATTTTTGATTTTGATTCCAGAATTCATTTGAATGATCGCCTAGCGCATTTAATCAGCTGCGCGCGCCTTTGAGTGACATGACTTTCTTGTTACAGATTTTCACTTAGAAATATATGCACTGACTACAATTTGAGTAACATTCCGTTTAAGAATCATAGTATGATTTTGGCTTTTTTCCTCCTTTGGACCGAGTTTAACAATTATTGTACTTTCACCGACAACCTCGTTTGATACTGCATCATCGATTCTTCGTCTTCTGTGCGCACGAATTTTTACAGTTGCCTCTTGTACAAAATCACCATTGTTTGTAATTGTGTAGCTCACAAGGCATTCTCTAGCATTATTATTCTCACAATCCCACGTATAATCCACTACTTCGATTGGGCCGTTAGAACAACTAGCAAGAGATAAAAATATGCAGGTGTCTATATGCCAGGTGCGCTGGGTAGAAAATACCCGAATGCCAGTCTTTCATTGGACTGGCAATATCTATTTCCCTCAGCTAAGTTAGCCTTTCAGCCGGGTACAAAAAAATTGTGCCGACACCATATTGATGAATCGGGTGTCACTCGATCGATCAAAGCAGCAGCAGAACGTGCAGACATAGAAAAGAGGTCACGAGCACTAAGTTGCGCCACTCATTTGCTACACATCTTTTGGAATCGGGGGCTGAACTAAGAATGGTTCAAGAACAATTGGGACATGCTGATGTAAAGTTGACTGAAATCTATACCTACGTGTTGAAACGTGGCGCTTTCGGTGTCAAGAGTCCGCATAGTGATCTGAACATACCTGGATGACCGGTATGCAAAGCGCCAAGAATATCTAAAAATACGATAAAAACAGGTGTAACCGAAAGGGCTGAGGCTATTTATCCGCACTGCAGCCTTATCATTCACTCCAACTACCGAAAAGTAGTCTCTGTTATAACGTGATGCAATCTATGATTGCTTGTGCTTGATTTAAAGTTTGTATTAGAAAATAGAGAGTTTCCTGACAAGGCTGAACTATATATTTTGAACTTCTTTTTCAGCTTGGGTCGAACAGGTAGTTAATTCGAGTACAATGGCGCTATTCGATGAGTTGTGATGAGAAGGGCGCAAGAGTGGAGATATTTTATGTGGGATAGAGTTTTAATCATATGTGCAGTTCTGCTTTTTCCAGTGGCACTCAATGCTGGGGATGTTGGTTCTGAGCCTGGTCGATCCGCTGCACAGAGTGATAAATCATTCAGTCTGGAGGATTACCGGGGTAAAGTGGTGTTGATCGACTTCTGGGCCTCCTGGTGTGCGCCTTGCCGAACAGCATTTCCTTGGTTGAACAGGATGCAGCAGAAGTATCAAGCCCTGGGGTTTGAGGTTGTCGGTATAAATATTGATGAGGATCTTTCGCAGGCAGATCTTTTTCTAAGCAAGGTGCCTGCTGATTTTACCATTGCCTATGATCCTGAAGGGAAGTTGGCAAAAGAGTATGATCTCCAGGGAATGCCCGCCTCCTATCTCATCGACAGAGAGGGTCAACTCATCAAGAGTCATTTCGGGTTCTTTGAATCGGAAACTGAGATGCGTGAGTCTGAGATCAAGCAGGCTATCAAGCAGTAGGTTTCGTGATCTTCCAGATAAAGAGAGTTGGTATATGAAGTGATCAGTCGCAACTGAAGTATATTACCTGGTTAGTTCATGGCTGAAGTTTGTTGCAATCCCTTGCCGCAGCAACTTACCAGATCTGTCTATTAATCTTGAGTAAAACCGTATGGATCTTGGTCTCTGTCAGATGAGGTTAAGGTTCACTTAATAAAACTCTGCCACTATGGCGCATTCTGGCCATAGCTATTGATTGAAAAGGAGAAATCCCTGTATGGAACTTAAATTGACCGTGTGCTTTCTTCCGGTCGTTCTATTGCTATCGGGTTGTAGCAGCCTGGGAGTAGAACCCTGGGAACGAAGTACTCTTGCTAAACCAGAGATGCAACTGATTTCGGACCCTGTCAGTTCCGGTCTTGATGACCATATCTATTTCAGTAAAGAGGGATCAAGTGGTGGACGTGGTTTTGCCGGGGGAGGTTGTGGGTGCAATTAAAAAAACATAAAAAAATCAAACACGCCTTGACAGCGGCTACATGCACTTTGCTGGGTGTTGATGCAACTGACTCTATTGCTGAGGAGGGTGATTGGGCTTTCGATAGCGCAGTGCTCTACTATTCTGAAGTTGATCGAGTGGATGCTGTTGAGCCAGTGATTTCCGCCACACGGGATTTTGGTGATGAGAAGCTTCTCAATCTTAAACTTGTTTTTGATGTTCTGACTGGCGCCTCAGCCAATGGGGCAACACCTAGCGATCAGCCACAAACCTTTACCCGTCCCTCTGGTAAAGGTGCCTACACCTCATCGGCAGAAGAGACACCGCTCGACGATACGTTTAAAGACACCCGGATTGCCCTCAGTTCGCAGTGGGAACAGCCGATCAATCGAGATTACAAGACAGGTTTTGGTGTTAACTTCTCTACCGAGTATGACTACACCTCTTTCAGTGCCAATGGAAATCTCTCCAGGGATTTTAACAAAAGCAATACAACCCTGAGCGCAGGACTTTCATTAGCCTATGACACGATCAGTCCCGAGGGGGATATCCCGATCGCCTTTTCCTCAATGGCTATCGATTCCGGGCAAGATGGCTTCAGAACTGAATTCAATGCCACCCGTGGGGATGGTGAAGATACAAAAGATACGGTAGATCTGGTGTTTGGTTTAACTCAGGTAGTTGATAAAAATACAGTGATGCAGTTGAGCTACTCATTCAGTGATGTGAATGGCTATCTCACCGACCCTTTTAAGATTGTCAGCGTTGTCGACAATAACGGTCGCCCCGTTGATTATCTCTATGAAAAGCGTCCTGATTCCCGCAATAAACAGAGTCTTTTCTGGCAGGCCAAGCATCACTTTAAATCGGATGTTGTTGATTTCTCCTATCGATATTTCTGGGATGATTGGGGGATTACCTCTCACACAGTCGATCTACGATATCGCTGGAAGTTAGGACGTAAAAGTTATCTGGAACCACACATCAGGTACTACGATCAGAGTGAAGCAGATTTCTACCACCGCTTTCTTAATGAAGGGGATAGCCTGCCTGATCACGCCTCTGCAGATTACCGTTTGGGGGATCTGAATGGGATCACAGTTGGTGTGAAGTACGGCGTGGCGTTAGCTAATGAACAGGAGTTGAGCTTGCGCCTGGAATATTATCTGCAAAGTAATGACAATACCGAAGGGGCGCTTCCGGGTATCCTGAATGATGTTGATCTATACCCTGATGTTGAGGCGATAATTTTTCAGCTCAGCTATAACTTTTAAGGTGTTGCTGTAGTTAGTGATTGAGGGGAGAGAGATCGATCATTTAGTTAGTCTGAAAGCTGAAGAGGGGTATTGGCTCGGATCTTTTGAAGCCATGGCCAGTCCGTGTGAGATTTTCATGGAAGTTGAGGATCAGAGTCTGGCGGCAAGATTGCTCGATATTGCTTCGGTTGAAGCTTGGCGAATTGAATCTAAGTTCAGCCGATACCGTAGCGATAATATCGTTCATCAAATTAACAACAGCAAAGGTCGGCCTGTAAAGGTCGATGATGAAGTTGCCCACTTGCTCGATTTTGCACAACAGTGCTGGTCGCTAAGTGAGGGCATGTTTGATATCACATCTGGTGTTTTGAGACGCGTCTGGCATTTTGATGGTGGATCGAGACTACCTGAAAAACAGGATGTTGATCAGGTGTTGTCTCATGTGGGTTGGCATAAGCTCACATGGTCGAGACCCTATCTTACCCTTCCTGATGGCATGGAGATCGACTTTGGTGGGCTGGGTAAGGAGTATGCGGTTGATAGATCACTGTTGCTTCTGCAAAAAGAGACCCGTGGCGCAGTTCTGATCAACTATGGTGGAGATATCAATGCCAAGGGTCAGAGAAAGGGGGGCAAGCCCTGGTCCATCGGAATCGAAAACCCCGGCCAACTCAATACCCCCATGGGAGTGCTCAAAGTCAATCAGGGTGCTCTCGCCACCAGTGGTGATGCACGCCGTTTTATTCTCAATAATGGCCGGCGTTATGGACATATTCTCAATCCGAAAACCGGTTGGCCTGTTGAAGGTGCGCTTCGCTCGGTAACTGTTGCGGGCAGTAGTTGTACCGAGGCGGGTCTGCTGGCCACACTGGCATTGCTTCAGGGTGAAGATGCAGAGAGCTTTTTGCAAACCCAGGATGCGGTTTTTTGGGTTAATCGCTGATTTTGCATTTTTCAGAGTGGCAGTCAGAGCGACCAGTCTATTGCCATGATTTTCGATTTGGCCTGGAAGTGATATTCTGTCTGTTGCTGTGCTTAGCGCTACCAGGGCATGACATGAGTTTATAGGGATAGATTTAATTAAAGGATTATTTATGAATAAACTGTCTGAATGGCGAAAGCTCGCCTTTAACTTCAAGTTATTTGCACCTTCTGTCGTTATTTTACTGCTGCTGTCAGCATGCGGCAGTGGCGATAGCGATACGCCGAATACTAACACTCCTACAGAGGATTCAGGGCGCTATCTGTTCTATACCAGTGGTTCGGTTGATCAGGGTAACCTGTTCGCAATCGACCCTGACTCTCCCGCTGTATCGATTCCAGTTGAGGCGGGGAGCGATATAGTCGGGTGTGGTGATGATTTGGATCTTGATCTGTGTAGTTTTTCATCGGGGAAATACGAGAACAGCACCAATAGGGTTTCAGGCTATATGGCAGATAGCCTGGTCTATATCAAGACTGATGGCAGTTTCTATAAAGTGAGCAGTATAAAGCGTGGTGATTTGACGCCACAGCAGCTCTCCAGTGAGACTGAAGCGGATCAGATCTGTCGTTCAGATATATATGGTGGCGTCTACCGTGCCGGGGATTTCTCGGATATCAATCAATCACAATTGGTTTACCATCTCCCTGGGGAGGATGGTGACTGTTTATCGAGTAGTGACAATATCTGGAAGATGATCCGCCTGGGAATGGGCGAATCCGATACGCCCATTGATGCGCTTCATCCAGTGGTCTGGCTCAGAAATCTCGACAGTGATGCCTCAATTAGTGGTTGGCTGGTTAATGATGAGGGGACTCTGCGAAGATGTGATGAGAACTTTTTGAATTGCAGTGACGGTTTGGCTCAAGGCGACACTTCTATGCGTATGGTTTTCGGGTTGGGACGAAATAGTTATCTGCTTGAAATAGATGGGCAGAATTATGTCTACAATGGTGAAGTTAACAGCCTTTCGAACTCTATTTTCACCCCGCCGCAGAATGAGGTGTTCAGCAATCATGTAGCTGATGATAACTTCATCTATTTTGTTAATTCAAACCGTTTCTACAGGGCGCCTATCGATGGCAGTTCAACCGCCACGCAGATTGCTGAAGAGAGTGAGGATGCATCCCTCAATATTTGGATATTTTCCGCGATGGAGAGCAGATTGATCTACACAATAGATGCAGGTACAGGAAATGATGCGGAGATTAAGGCGATCGATAAGACAGGGGGCGAGCCGATAACCCTTGCTACCCTGGATGATGCCGACAGGGCAGTATTTTTTACAAAGCAAAATTTAATTTTCTACTACTTTTATGAGTATTACGTGACCTCTGGCTATGAAATGATTCCGCTTCTTGCAGGAATAATGGATGAAGATGGCAATACTCAATTTGAAACAGCCGATGCCGAATGGGTGGGCTTCAAAAAATCCAGGATCTATGATTTAAGCAATAACATTTATGATTTATGGGCGGATGATATGTTTATTTTAGGCGAGCGAACCAACCGGGAAATTTCCGGTATGACACTTCGGGGGTTCGATGGTGTGAGTGGAAATGAGCTAGTCAATCTTGGTGATGTTTCCGAGTTGGAGGATCTGAGGGGGTTTATCTGTTACACGAATTCCCAAGAGGATATGTTGTGTGAGGTGACATTAGATCGATCTCCAGTTGCCGAACCGCCCGTTGAGACTACGCAGCAGGATATCTTCTATCTCAACACCTCGACCAGTGACTCACTGGTAAGAGTGACAGATACGCCTGAGACCTCGGAAGCCGCAGTCATCCAACACTAAGCGGCTGAACCTTTATGGTACGGCATGGCCTCATCCACGCTACGGGTTGCCGTATTCAACGAGGAGAGTGATTCGCAGGGGGGCGAAACTGAATCGTGATGACTCCCGAAATAAATTCACCTGTAGGGTGCGGCCCTGCCGCACCATGTCCAACTAAAACCAAACCACCTAACAAGTCGGTATAGAGATGCTGCTGGTAATGAACAAACTATTTGGGGTTTTAGTGAATGCTCACCCTGATGGTGCGGCAGGGCCGCACCCTACGATTCATCATGGCCCTAGCCTCAACAGAATCGTCAAGATCGAAAAGTAAGGTAGCCTGGATGGAGTGAAGCGGAATCCGGGAAGATTGGTGCAGTGTTCTCCCGGATTCCGTTGCACTTCATCCAGGCTACGGGTTGCTGTATTCAACGAGGAGAGTGCCTCGCCGGGGGGGGCGGAAACTGAATCGTGATGACTCCCGAAATAAATTCACCTGTAGGGTGCGGCCCTGCCGCACCATGTCCAACTGAAACCAAAACCACCTAACGAGTCCAGCTGAAACCAAACCACCTAACAAGTCGGTATAGAGATGCTGCTGGTAATGAACAAACTATCTGGGGTTTTAGTGAATGCTCACCCTGATGGTGCGGCAGGGCCGCACCCTACGATTCATCATGGCCCTAGCCTCAACAGAATCGTCAAGATCGAACAGCAAGGTAGCCTGGATGGAGTGAAGCGGAATCCGGGAAGATTGGTGCAGTGTTCTCCCGGATTCCGTTGCACTTCATCCAGGCTACGGGCTGCTGTATTCAACGAGGAGAGTGATTCGCCGGGGAGCGAAACTGAATCGTAATGACTCCCGAAATAAATTGATCTGTAGGGTGCGGCCCTGCCGCACCATGTCCAACTAAAAACCAAACCACCTAACAAGTCGGTGTAGAGACGCTGGTAATGAACAAACTATCTGGGGTTTTTAGTGAATGCTCACCCAGATGGTGCGGCAGGGCTGTACCCTACGATTCATCATGGCTTTAAGTGGAGCATCAACAAAATCGTCAAGATCGAAAATCAAGGTAGCCTGGATGAAATGTAGCGGAACCCAGGAAGATTGGTGCAGTGTTCTCCCGGATTCCGTTGCACTTCATCCAGGCTACGGGCTGCTGCATTCAACGAGGAGAGTGACTCGCAGGGGGGCTCGTGCTGACTCCCGAATTAAATTGATCTGTAGGGTGCGGCCCTGCCGCACCATGTCCAACTAAAAACCAAAACCACCTAACAAGTCGGTGTAGAGACGCTGGTAATGAACAAACTATCTGGGGTTTTTAGTGA